>NZ_VPAW01000017.1:0-89149 GCF_013419055.1 Acinetobacter sp. YH12108
TAGCAAGAGTGAACCACCTGATCCCTTCCCGAACTCAGAAGTGAAACCTCTTAGCGCTGATGGTAGTGTGGGGTCTCCCATGTGAGAGTAAGTCATCGCCAGCTCATTATTCCAAAAGCCCTCTGCTAGCGCAGGGGGCTTTTTTATGCGTGGGATTTCATGGTTATAGATTTTTCTATTGATACTTTATGATCTAAAAAAAGAGTTAAAGAGTAACAAGGTGCAGCCAAAACTTCAGAGCTATTAGCTGCACCATATTGTTTGAAGTAATTAAATTTTATCTATCCTTCTTTAAGATATTTAAGAATTGTCAATTACTTCCTGTTGATCAAGCTGACGACGAGCATGTTTAAATGCTGTTCTTAGCCCTTCTTCTAAAGTCGGATGATAGTAAGGCTTTGCCAGAATCTGATGAATATCCTGCTCTGCATCAATCATCCAGGCTAGTATGTGTGCTAGATGTTCGGCTTGAGGGCAGAATAATTCAGCACCTAATAATTTTCCTGACATTTTATCTATATATACTTCAGCCCCACCTTTATTTTCTGAAAGAATTAACGCGCGTCCCTGTCTTTCATAAGATACAAAGCCTCTAATATATTCCGTATTTTTCTCTTCTAGCTGTTTGAAACTTTGTCCAATAATCGCCATTTCTGGTTGGCTAAATACGATTGCCAAAGGAGTTAGGGCAGAAATAGTCTGAACATCTGGAAAATTTAAGCAGTTCTGGACCACTTCTTTACCATTATGGGCAGCTTCATGTTGAATTGGGACATCAGGGGCTGCATCGCCAACAATAAAAATAGGCAAGTTTTCTAATTGCTTGGTTTTTTTATTAATAGGTAGCTTTTTAACATCTTGGAATTCAGGATTAATTTTTTCCAAACCTAATCGATCCAAATTAGAACTACGTCCAGTAGCTGAGAGTACATAATCTACTTCAAGACTTTGTTTTTGATCATTCTCTATATAGTCAATTTTTACCTGATCAGTAAGGAGTTTGACTTGATTAGGTAAAGTTTTAAATTTGATATCCAGCTCGTTATTTAACTGCTCTCTAACCAAAGCTTGTAGAGTTGGGCTGGTGAGTGCACCTATTTTCTGACTACGAGCAAACATAGTAGTACGTACCCCTAAACGTTGCATGGCTTGAGCCAATTCAATTGCAATAACGCCACTACCAATCACTGCTAAGGATTTAGGTAGCTGTGTAAGTTCAAAGATTTCATCAGATGTCAGGAGTTTATCGCCTAGTTCATCTTTTAAGGTAGCATCAAAATTTGGTCGAGAGCCTACTGCAATAATAAAACTTTTAGCTTGATAAGAATTTCCTTTTACTTGGACTGTTTGAGCATTGGTAAATTCTGCGTGCCCAGATACCTTGTGAGTTGAATCCCATTGTTCTACTTCTTTTAAAGTGGCTCGAATATAATGATCACGAAGCTTATGTAGGCGATCCATAACGGTGGAGGTATTTATTACGGCATCATGCTGTAATCCGAGATTTTCTGCAGTTTTTATCTCATGCATACGGTTAGCAGAAGAAATCAGAAGCTTGCTCGGCATACAGCCTACACGAGCACATGTTGTATCCCATGAACCGGCATTAATAATTAAAATATTTTGGGTATATTTAATAGCTTCTTTATAAGCACTAATTCCTGCTGTGCCTGCACCGATAATAATAATGTCATACATAAATTGTTTACCAATTCTCAGAACATGAATATTTATATGCATGATTTACAATGTTTCTGATGTAAATTATGTAACTAGATTGCTTATTTTTGCTATTTTGAGTAAATTTTGTGTAAAAGCCAGAAGATTAACTTTTATGGCAGCTTAACTATTATATGCAGTGGGAAAAAACATGAGTTTGTTTATAAATTTAAAAAAACTTGGGGTCAATACAACAATCTTGGCAACGTCAATTTCTTTAGTGGCGTGTGGTGGTGGTGGAAGTGACGGTTATTATGATAACGGTTCTTCAGGAAATACTGGTGGAGGCAATTCAACCGGTAATAATGGTGAGCAAACTGAGTTAAAGGAGGTTGCAGCGCTTGTTATTAGCTCTTTTGATGAAAAGAATAATGTAAAAACAAATATTACCCGTAAAGGCGATACACTTATTGTAAAATTACAAGCTGTTGATAAAGATGGTGGTGGTATTGCTGGTCGCGAAGTTAAATTATCTATTAAAGACTTTGAAAAATATAACATTACAAGTGATGCATCAGTAAAAACTACAGATGAAACAGGTTATGCCAGTTTTACAATTACTGTTCCTGAGATTACAGCTGAAATTAAAAATCTTAATCTTACAGGGTCAATTGTTGGGACTAGTATTACTCAATCACATTTGATTGGCATTACAGGCGGTACCGAAAATGTTGCTCAAAGTAAACTTGAAGTAGTATTTGAACCAATTAATGCAATTAATGTAACAGGTGGTGAAACTGAAATTAAACTACGAGCTAGAGATGTTAATGGCGGTGGAGTACCAAATCAAAAGATTTCATTATCTGTTCCTAAAGACCAGCAAAATATTTTTTCTATTTCTGGACAATCAGAACTTTCCACAAATAATGATGGTTATGCGACATTTAAATTAAAACTATTGTCAGGTAAAGAATCTGATCGACAAACATTGGTAAAAGATGGCTTAACCTTGAATGCCATTTTAGTAGATAGTGAAGGTGCAGTAGCAACTCAAACTTCCAATCTTGCGGTTCGTTCTGCAGTTGGTATTGTAGATAAAGTTATTTTTAATACTGATATTTCTAATAATAAAATTAATGCTTCTAATGGTAATGCACTTGTAGAAGTAGTACTTCTTAATCCTGAAGGCTTACCTGTAGCTAATCAACGTGTAAATCTTGAAATCGTCGATTCAGTAAAAACTGTAGGTGGAGAACAAGTCGCTATTAATGCTTCTTCTTATGGCACCAGTATTTTAAAACCAACCGTATTTACTGATAAAAATGGTGTGGCAAAATTTGATGTGTCAGTTTTAGAAAATAATACTAGCGCGCAAAGGCTACTGGCTGAATATGGTATTTCTTTAAGAGCTACAGTAATTGATGTATTGAATAAAAGTACAGTTCAACAACATAAATTAACAGCTGTTGCGAACATGAATGAAGCTGTTACAAACTTAACTTTCTTGACAAATCAGATGGATATCTCTGAAGGGGAGGGTAAGGTTACCATTAAAGCTGTTGATGAATATGGTGGTGCTGTTGCAAATCAAAGTATACAGTTGAATATTAAAGATTCGGATATACTTGGGGTAATATCAAATTCTTCATCATCGCTTACCACTAATGAGAAAGGTGAAGTCACTTTTGATTTGGTATTTAGTAAATTAGGAAATGAAGTAATATTCAAAGAGTTGATTGCAAAAGGTATTCAACTAACCGTTACACATACCAATACAAAAAATGTGAAAATAACTCAACCTAATACTATTACGTTGACTTCAAAGACTGATGTACAGGATCCGTTATTTGATATCCAGCGTCTAGAATTAATGTCAACTAAAGGTGTTGTTGCTGCTCAAGGTGGTGAATTTGAGATTACAGTGAAAGCCATCAACAATGCTGGGGAACCTGCTTCACAAAAAATTATTGCATTTGCTTTAAGTGAAAATGCCGTAAAAAATGGAGTTACATTTGTGGGCTCTAATACTCAGCCAACAGATGCTAAAGGTCAGGCAACTTTTAAAGTTAAAACAAATGCAGCTAATACTGCAGCAATTGAAAATCTTGTACAACAAGGTATTGGAATTGGCGTATCTACTAAACTGGCTGACCAAACCACTGTTACCAACAGTATGTTAATTCAAGTACAAGAGGATTTAGTCGTTAGTCCTAAAGATAGCGTTGCCTATGTTGCCATTGATTCATTACAGCAAGATGCAATTTTAGATGTTATTAAATCTGGTCAAACAACTATTCGTGTGAAAGCCTTGAATGTAGAAGGTGCTACTTTAGCCGGTCAGCCTGTAAAACTATCAATTGCAAATCTCTCTGATTTAATGTTGAATGGTGTAATTCCTCTTTCAATCGTAGGTGGTTCAGAAAAACCTACAGGTCAAGATGGATACGCAGAATTTACTTTGTCATACAATGCTACTAATGATAAACAACTCATTTCTAAACTAACATCAGGTAATGGCGTTAAGTTAAAAGCCGCTGTTGGGGAGAAATTTAATAATACTCAATTGTATTTAAAAAATTCAAATAATGAATCGACCACTGTCCAGCTCCAGCGTATTCAAATTACATCGAATACTGGTACAGTAACTGCATCAGGAAATAAAACAGTTACCTTTACATTACAAGCGTTTAATACAGATGGTACACCTGCCAAAAATCAATCTATCGGTTTAGGATTAAATGAAGTTGCAACACAAAATGGTGTGACTTTTACAGGTACTAATAGTGTTAAAACAAATGACAATGGTATCGCGACTTTCACTATAAATGTGAATGCTCAAAACTTAGATGCTATTAAGAATTTGGTAGAAAGTGGTATTACCTTAGCAGCAGTTCATAAACGTGCGGATGGTGTATCAATTAATAATACTTATCGCATCATGGTAACAGAACCTGCAACACCAATCACTTTAGTCAATCAATTACTGATTAATGCAAGTGCACCAACAGTCAGTGGTCTTGGTGGTGAGGTAGTTGTTGCTGTTCGGGCTGTAGATGCAAATGGTATAGGATTAGAGGGTAAGTCTGTTGCTTTTGCTTTAACTCAAAATGTTTCTTCTCGTGTCACAGTTGATCAAAATTCTGGTATAACAAATGCTCAAGGCTATGCATATTTTAAACTAAATGTAGCACCTGGTTCGATTGAAGAGGAAATGGTTAGATCTGGCATTACCTATGCTGTATCGACATTAAATTCAAGTAATGGTTCTACTGTAAACCAAGTGAATAGAATTCAGGTAACTGTGCCTCAGCAAGCATTAGATGTGAGTCTTTCTAAATCTAAAGCCACAGTATTTGAAACAGGTGATACACTTGATATTGGTATTAAAGTAGTTAGTAACGACATTAAAGTTACAGGTTATCCTGTGAACCTGGAAATTTTAGATGGCGCAATCAATGGTTTAAGTCTGAATGCTGCAACTTACGCTGTTGATGCTAATGGTAATGCTAAAGCGATATTGACAGTACCAGCTACTTTAACCGCCGAACAGCGTTCCCGTTTGCTGCGTGATGGTATTGTTATTCGTGCAACTATTACATTACCAAATGGTGAAAAACGTGGTAAAGAACTAACTATTGATGTTGATGAAGTTTCTAATACTAATCATCTCAATATTCAACGCTCAAAAACTTCTTTACTAAATAGCGGTGATTCAGCATTAGTAACAGTAAAGCTGTTAGATGATAATAATGGTGGTGTTAAAGAACAGCCTGTAACTCTTAAATTAGAGGATAATCCAAATGCAACGATCCGTGGCGGTTCTACAGTCGTTACGAATGAATTTGGCGAAGCTACCTTTGAAGTGGTGATACCTGAAAATTCTGTCACCACTCCAATAAACTTACTTGCTACACATACAAATGCTGCAGGCAAACAAGTTCATCAAAGAAGTGTACTTACTGTTCATACTCCAGCTATCCAAGCCCCTCAATTAGTATTGAAATTTCTAAGCAATAAGAACCGTGTAAATGTTCGAGGTGATCAGTTCGAACTTTCGGTTCTTGTATCAGATACAGATGGAACGAGTGTTACAGGTAAAGCGGTTACTTTAAGTTTACCAAATAATTTAGGTTATGTTTCTGGCCCTTCAGTTGTTGAAAGTGATGAATCTGGCTTTGCTAAATTTAAACTTATTTTAGATGAAAGACTGCTAAACACTTCAGATATTAATAGTTTGTTGGCTAATGGCTTGGATATTAATGCGACTGTAATAGATGAAAATAATCTTAAAATTACAGAACCATTTAATATTGCTGTAGTACGTACTGTGACTCAAACTCAGGGGTCAATAGCAATTAATATATCCAACTCTTTAGTAAGTACTAATCGAAACGAAGACTTGGATATTTATTATAATCTGAAAGGCTCTGTGCAGTTAGTTGATGTGGATGGCAAGCCAATTACCAATCAAGAAGTGACCTTAGCTACACGTCCAACGCAGTATACCGTAGGTCAATGGCGTTATGAGATTCTAACGAACCCATGGGTAGAAGTTACAGAGAATGGTGTAACTACTTTAGTTCTCAAAGAAGAATATCCATATAAGAGCTTGAAAGATTGGATAGCTCCAAATACGTTCTATTATGCAATGTCAAATGATGGAATCACACCAAATAAAGGCTTGACGCAAAATACTGCAACCGTATGTCCTATTAATACAGCAACAACGAATTGGACTGCAAACAATCAAGCACTGCGTGTTGTAAGATTCTTAGATGGTACTATAACCACGACAGGAGCGAAGTACAGAACAGATGGAGCAGGTCGTTTCGATTTCACGATTGAATATCCGAAAGCAAATGCACATTGGGTGACTGCGAATATTGAAGCAACAACAGCATTAGCTGATGGATCGGCACAAACACCAATTCGTGGCAATATTACCTTTACTTTGCCTGCCTCAGAAGGAGATTATGCTGCTAATGGTAGTAGTGCTCCAAATAGAGTCAGTCCTTATGGAGTATTTGGTAACAGTTGTCAATAAAGCATAAAAAAACAGCGCTTCGGCGCTGTTTTTTTGAGAACTTCTTTTTAAAAGTTACATAGAAGTTCCCACACTGACACCCACAGTAGGCTTAAAATTCATGGAACTACAACCTGTCAATGCAAGACTGCAACATATAACCAGTAAGAATTTATTCATAGGTCGATCTCTGAAATTAAAAGGAGAGGTTGACTAAAAGTACATTCCCCCTAAATACCTTAGTTATCCAGTAGATCCATCTGTTTCGCCAGCTGATATAAATTGTTGGAGCGATTTCCTGTACGGCAGAACATCAAGATCGGTTTTGGTAATTCGTTATAATGGTTAGCAAAGGTGCGCACATCAAGCTCGGTAATCTGGCCAGCAACTACTGGCTGGAAGACATAATCTAGACCTGCACTACGAGCAGCCTCCTCAATTTGTACGCTGGTTGGCTGTTCAGGGCCACCTTCCATATCCGGACGGTTATTGATAATTGATTTAAAACCTTTTTCAACTACTTGAGAGATATGTTCAGGACCAATTTGGCCAGCAAAGCCTACATTTTCGCTCATGATGTCACTCCATTATGTCATTTATCTTGATATGCTTTATGATAGCATTAAGCTGAAAACATGATGGCCTAGTTCTGAAAAATTTATAAATGATTACAACTATAAAATAACGCAATGGAGCGCGTATGTACGCCTATACAGTCGAACCACTGTATGTCAAAAGCGGTCAGGAAGTGATTGCTGCGGATTTCTATCGTCCTCAACAGATTGACAAACCAGCTGTGATCCTGATGGCTCATGGCCTGGCTGCTTTACGTCATTTTAAACTGGTACAATATGCCCAACGTTTTGCCAGTGCAGGTTATGCGGTGGTTCTGTTTGATTATCGCTATTGGGGAGGCAGTACCGGGCGTCCGCGTGAACTGGTATCGATCGGTGCTCAACTTGAAGACTGGCGTACAATGATTCAGCATTTGCAGGCACGTAAATCCATTGATGCTAAACGGATTGTATTATGGGGAACAGCATTGAGTGGCGGGCATGTACTGACATTGGCCGCAGAACTAAAAAATATTCAGACGGTAATGGTACAGGTTCCTTTTGTTGATGGTGCAGAAAGTGCCAAACTTTATCCTTTGCAGCAATTGCCTAAAGCCCTGAAGATTTCCAGTCAGGATTATATGGGGGCAAAGGTAGGAATGGCGCCCAAGACCTTGCCGGTGGTTGATCGTCATGAACTCTGTTTTATGCCGACACAAGACAGTTATGAAGGATATCTATCCATTGTGAATCCAGATTATTACTGGAGTGGTCATATCCCAGCCCGGGTATTCTTTAAATTAATGCGATATCGTCCTATTCAGGAAGTCCGCAAAATCACTATTCCTGTCCTGTTTATCGCAGCACAACAAGACAGCCTGATTCCCATTGAAGCCAGTCGGGAAACCGCAACCAATATTGCACCATTTGTACAATATCATGAGTGGAATATGCGGCATTTTGATATTTATCATGGTGAATGGTTTGAAAAAGCAGTCTCGACCCAATTAGAATTCTTACATCAACATATTGGAGTGCGCTAGATGATCATTGTATGCCCGAATTGCCAGGCTAAAAATCGTGTGCCTGAAGAAAAATTAACGGCCGATCCAGCATGTGGTCAGTGTCATCAGGCTTTGGTTCCACTGGCGCCGATTGAGCTAAATGAACAGAACTTTAGTCAGTTTGTCACCCATAGTGATCTTCCCATCCTGATTGATCTATGGGCAGACTGGTGTGGTCCATGTAAAATGATGGCACCGCATTTTGCTGCTGTAGCAAAAGAAAATCCACAAGTGGTATTTGCTAAAATTGATACCGAAGCCAATCCGCGATTAAGCTCAGCATTTAATGTACGTAGTATTCCGACGCTGGTTTTGATGAATAAAACCAATGAAATTGCTAGAATAAGCGGTGCATTACGTTCAAGCGAACTACAAAAGTGGCTTGATCAGCAGTTAAATAATGCTCAATCCTAATTTAAAAAGCCTGGAGTTCAAGTGACAGATTCTCATATTAAACCAGAGGGAGTACTTTCCCTGCAGACGATTGCAATGCCTGCGGATACCAACTGGAGTGGAGATGTATTTGGTGGCTGGATTGTTTCACAAATGGACTTGGCGGGAGCAATTCATGCAGAGCGCTTTAGTAAAGGACGCTGTGCAACGATTTCGATTAACCAGATGACCTTCCTGGTTCCTGTGAAAGTCGGCGATGTCATTAGCTGCTATACCAAAATTCTAAAAGTCGGTAATACTTCAATCCAGATGCAAATCGAAGTATGGGACAGTCATGATAACTCACGTGCACCTGTACGCGTGACTGAAGGGGTATTTACCTTTGTCGCAGTGGATGTCAAAGGCAATAAACGTCCAATTCCAGATGAAGCAAAACAGAAATTTGCAGAATCTCAGCAGAACTCATAATTCATTAAATAAAAAATCCCAGATCAATAATCTGGGATTTTTTTGTCTGTATTGAAATTAGCCTGGCTTCAACTGGTTCTTGGCAATCCAAGCCCAGAGCATTTCACATTGAATCGGTGCTTCACCAGATTCATCAGTTACAATAACTTGTACTAGCGTTTCACCTTTTTCTGAACTTTGCATCAATTGCTGCTGTTCAGGAGTCAACGTAGCCACCGCAGTCATGGCACCTTTGGTTGGACGCTTAAAGTCCACTTTTAGGCTTTTAATCAGAACCACTGCGCTGTCAGGTACATTCATCGCAGTCACAAAGCCGGTTGCTGTTTCTGCCAGCAGTGCCATCGCACATGCATGAATCTGACCGATATGGTTCTGCATGGCCTTATGATTGGCCATACTCACCACAACTTTGGCTGCACTGATTTCCTGATAGCGAATCTTGGAAGAGCCAACCATTGGAACCACTCGGCCAAAGGTCTTACTTAATAAAGCAGTACGTATACCTTGCGGTAATCTTGATGTCGCTTTGACCAGTCTGGTCAGTCGGTTGCTCTTTGCCATAATTCTATCTACAGACGTTGCTGCCTTAGTCTTTAAAGTTGTTGAACTGTAAAGGCAGACCGAATTGTTGTTCTTTCAGGAATGCCATCACTTGTTGCAAGGTATCGCGCTTTTTATCAGTCACACGAATCTTGTCGCCCTGAATTGAAGATTGCACTTTAATACCGCTTTCTTTAATGGCCTTATTAATTTTTTTCGCCGTATCTGAGTCAAGGCCATCTTTAAGCTTGATCACCTGAACTACATTTTTGCCTGAAGCGGTCATTTTTTGTGGATCTAGTGCCTGAATATCCACTTTACGCTTGAAGAAATGATTTTCCAGCATGGTATACACTTGCTCACATTGGAAATCACTTTCTGTGCTAATTTTAATTTCCTTGTTTTTTTCATTCAGTTCAATAGAAACATCCTGTCCACGGAAATCGAAGCGGGTTGCAATCTCTTTTTGGGTATTTTGAACTGCATGATTTACTTCAAAAATTTCTAATTCAGAAACAATATCGAAAGAAGGCATAGTTTAGACCTTTACAAAGGGAAAGAATATCTGAGATGCTAGGGATGTTTTCTTCATTTGCCAAGTGTTGTTTACATCAAAGGAGTGCGCAATGATCCGTAAACAAGAAATTACAACATTTGAGTTCCCAGAAAATGCTGTAATCTGGGATGTACGAGATGCAAGTGCTTATGCTGAAGCACACGTGAAAGGGGCGGTCAATCAGCCCATTAACGATCTTTCAGCAGATAGCCTGACTCAGGTGTCAGCGGATCAACCGATTTACATTTTATGTGGTGGTGGGAGTAAAGCTCCACGTGCAGCTGAAAAGTTAGAGGGTTTTGACAGCACACGTGAATATGTCATTCTGATGGGTGGTACTCGTGCTGCTCGTGATGCAGGTATGCCACTGGAACAAGGTGCATAATTGACCTTGTGAAAAAAAGCGCCGTCAGGCGCTTTTTTGTTGTCTAGATTTCTTCAAAATCGTCCTTCTTTAAAGGAGGATTAACACTCTTTCTAAAAATCCCTCCCTTGCGGAACAGTATTCCTCACCTTTTATTAAAGGGAGGAGTTCTTTAATCTTGAGGCTTAAAATAAGGCTTCTTGGCTTTTACCTTTTTTTGAAAACGTGTCACGTCGAGTTTCTTTACCAAGTTCGAAGGTACTGGGCAGGCTTCTCCCAAAATTTGGGCAGCCAGAATTTCACTACACAATGGCGCAAATAGAAAACCTTTGGAGCCGAGACCTGCAAAACTGTAAATCTCTTCATCTGCCTTCATTTTTCCGAGTAAAGGAAAATAATCCTGACTCTGTGCGCGTACTGCCGCTCGACCTTGCCAGGTTTCGGTAGAGGGTAATAACTGTGCATATTCAGGAAAGACACTGTGGATAAGTTCATAATTATGCACATGATCTTCTACTAAGACTTCTGCATCATCCCGGCCTGGATAGAATGAAGCACCCAAAATCAGTTGTTCTGGATTGAGCTGCATACAGTAACCGCCGTAACTATAGGCTGTATCCTGATTCAATGGCTGATCTTGATTATTGACCCAGCTGACCTGTCCACGAATCGGTTTCAGGACTGGATAATGTTCAAAGAATTGCTGGGTATCACGTGCGGTACATACAATGATGTGATCAAACTTGCCTAAGGATTGCTGCTCTGCAAATAACGCAGGCTGTTCAGCAGCCTCAATATGACTAATTTTGGCTTGTTTATACTGAATAAGAGGATGCTGCAGAATTTCATCACGCAGTTGATGAGGTGAAACTGCACCCGCTGCTAATAGTTTTAAAGCTGGAAATTCAGTTTGAATCTCTTGGTCTGCTGCACTTTGAGCAGCAAGAATTTCTGTGGGATATTCATCTGCCAATCCTAAAAGCTGTTCAGGATTTTTTAAGGCAAGCTGATTGACCTGAATTGAGCGAAAAGCTTTAAATTTCTGATAATGAATTAAGGCATGCTGCCAGGCCACCGTCATCAGATGTTCAGCACTTTGCTCAACTGGACACAGTTTAGGATTGAGCAGGGCAAGGGGATTGCCGGAACCGCCTGAAAGCGGTGCTGACTGGTCGTAAATCGTGACTTGATGACCACGCTGAGCAAATGCCCATGCTGTACTTAAACCTGCGATTCCAGCGCCAATCACAGCGATTTGACGAGGTCTGGTAGGACGCTCTAGATCGGGTTCAATTTTTTTTTGAGCAATTTCCTGTTCTAAAGCCGTTTCACTGCCTTTATTTTCTTCAACAGGATTCCAGATCGCTTTCAGCATTTCACGTTTATGGCCAAATCCACGTGGACGGGAAATAGAGATGCCGTGCTGTTTTAAACCACGTTTTAAGACACCTGCAACGCTAAAAGAAGCAAAAGTCGTTCCGATCTCGGATAAACGCACAATGTTATTTAAAACATTTTCTTCCCACATGTCTGGATTACATGATGGTGCGAAGCCATCCAGAAACCAGGCATTAACAGGTGCAGTTTTTTCAATGACAGGAAAGACATCATGTGCATCTCCCAGCCACAGATCCAGACTGAAACGCTCTTCAGGAAAGCTGAGACGATGACAACCGGCAATCGGCATTGGATACTGGGAGATGAGTTGATCTGCTAGTGGTTTCAATTCTGGCCAGGCATTTAAGGCGCGGACTAAATCTGCTTTAGAAAGCGGAAATTTTTCTACTGAAATCGCATGCAGATGGCTTTGATTATCCGGACGAACCTGTTGCCAGAGCTGCCATAACGCCAGAATATTTAAACCTGTACCAAAACCCGTTTCACCGACACAGAAATATGCAAAAGGTTTTAAATCGGCCAGGCGGGTACTAAGGTCATTACCATTTAAAAAGACATGCCGGGTTTCCAGCAATCCATTGTCTTTGGAAAAATACACATCACCAAATTGCTTGGACACAGGCACATCAATGCCATCCACCAATTGCCAATCCAGATCGGCAGTTTGAATTGCATGCGACAAAACGGGTACAACCTTAAAGATATTTGGACGGCTTATAGATTACCACTGACGGCGACGTTTGGTATAAACATAGCTCGCGATCAGAAAGCCAAGTAATACACCGACTGCCAAAGTTGCAGCGCCGTAGAGAAACATCTGGGCACTACGTTCACTTTGCAGGACCTGTACCTGAACCCCCAGATTGTCGTTCTTGAGCTGCAATTCCTGATTTTGTGACAGGGCTTCCAGATTGGCTTTTTCCAGTTGCTGTAGACGCGTTGCCTGATCTTTGACTAAAGCTTTGACTTTGGCATCTTGCTGGGCTTTCTGCTTGGCGATTTCTTCTGCAGTGAGCGGCTTTTTCTCAGTCGGCTGAACAGTCTGAGCAGTTGTTGCAACTGCTGGAATAATTCCAGCCTTCTGTGCAGAAGCGCCCTGAACAGGGGCTTGTGTGGTAACAGCTTGGACAGGAGTAGCTGCTGGCTGTGTAGCCGGGGCAACTGGAGCAGAAACTTCAACAGCCCAAGCAGAAGGAATCATGAAACAAAAGCCAATGAAACTGGCGGTAACAGCGCGCATGAACCTTATCCTTTAGGAAATGCTTTATTAAATGGTTTCACATCAATATGCGCGTACACGCCTTCTTTCAGGAAGGGCTCATCCTGTAACCATGCATCCAGTGCTTCACGACTGTCAAAATCAACGATGATGGTGCTGCCATAGAAACCGGCTTGGGGATTGGCTGGATCTTTAGGCATGGCACCTGCAACAATCAGACGGCCTTCAGCATCTAACTGTTCCAGACGTGCAAGATGTTGTGGACGAATCGCAAGGCGTTTTTCAACTGTACCTTCCCGGTCGGTACAGCTAACGACGAATAATGGCATGATGACTCTCTATCGTTTGTAGTTGGACTTATTCAGCTGTTCTAAAGTATTTGCGCAATACAATAAACTGAATAATGATAAAGGAAAACATCACAATCATGTCACCGAATGCAGTAAATTCGCCCCAATATTTTCCATCCATCCATAAATAGGCGAAGAAAGTATGCAGAAATGACATAAGGGTAAACATACCGACCCAGGCATAGTTCAATTTAAGCCAGCCTTTGGCGCTCAAATTGAATACCGGACCAAACAGGCGCTGGATAAGTGGCTTCTTATCTTTGCTAAACCATGGCGATAACAGGAAGACACCAGCAAAGACCAGATTTAGTAGAACTGCTTTAAGACGGATATAGAAATCGTCGCTGAGCATCAAGGTAATACCACCGAAGATCACCGTCATAAACAGAACGATCCATTGCTGTTTGTCCAGGCGGAATTTCTGCATGACAAATAACGCACCATAGACCACCAGCATGGAAATGATCAGACCCGTAGTTGCAACGAGAATATTGTTATTGTCGACACCCCCCGCAGAACCGATCAATTGTAGAAGTTGATGGTCAGTGTCTTTTGGATCTACAGTTTTATATAAATAAAAGAAAATAATGAGTGGCACAAAGTCTAAAAGTGCTTTCATGTTAGAGTATCTAAATCTGATCAAATAAATGTCATAGTATAGAGATGCACGGCGTAGATTTACATACACATAGTAATATTTCTGATGGAACTTTGAGTCCTCAGCAACTGGTCGAAGCGGCTGCGGACAAACTTATCCATACTTTGGCCCTGACTGATCATGACACTATGGACGGTTTAGTGTTGGCTGAAGAAGCTGCCAAAAATCATGAGATTAAGATAATTTCTGGAGTCGAGATTTCCAGCCAGTGGTCACGTCCTGCGACCAAGAAAAATTATGGCGTACATATTGTGGCACTCAATGTTCAGAATCCTGAGCCGTTACAAAAAGCCCTCAATCAGCAGAAGATCATTCGTGCCGAACGCTCTAAACAGATCTGTGACCTTCTGGTTCCTTTAATTGGTCAGGATATTTATGCTGACGTGATTGCCAAAGTTGACAATATTCCTGATCGGGTTACCCGAACCCATATTGCCAAAACGCTGGTAGAAAAAGGCATTGTGACCCGTCCACAACAGGCTTTTGATAAATACATCAAGGAAGGTAAAAAGGCCTATGTCAAATTTGATGGTCTGGGTCTGGAAGAAACCATTCAGGTCATACATGACAGCGGTGGCTTTGCCGTGTTGGCGCATCCAACCCGTTATGATTTATCCGCGACTAATATTCGTTATCTGATCGAGATCTTCGCCAAGTTTGGTGGAGATGCGGTGGAGTTGCCGCCCGCTATTGATCCAAGTTCAACCCGTCAGATGGTTGACCGGATGATTGCAGAGCAAGGACTTAAAGTTTCAATTGGCAGTGATTTTCATGGTGACCATATGCCCTGGATTAAACTGGGGAATGTGCCGAGCTTAAAACCAGGGCAGGTCGGGATTTGGGAGAGTTTTTGTTAATTCTAAATCTTGATGAATGGATCAGTTTTAAGATCTTGGGCGAATTTATACATCAAATGCAGAATGAGGACATTAACAAGTAATAAGGCCCATTCAGAAGTGATTAAAGTCATGATGACGATATACAGCATGATGGAAGTCAGGACTAAATTTCGATAAAAGTTTGGATGTTTTTTTGAAATGAACAGATGATCAATCTTGAGATCAAGTTTGAACTTACGATAGGCAATCACATCAATGCGTGAGGATAAGGCGAGTTCCAATTGTTTAAAGTATTTTGCATGAGAATGAATGAGATAAGTTTTACCATAACCTGTGGTTAACTGTAAGTCATGACTTTCTGGACAGGTTCTCAAGGCTTCTATGTGTGTAATTCGGGATAAGTCGAGCATAAGCGCCGATGGGATTTTTTCTAATCTCCCTAGTCCTCTTTGTGCTCCAACTTCTGTGCCAATGAATATTGAAAAATCATTATTTTGGGAAATTTCAAATAACTGGATGATTACATGAGAGCGTGTCAAAAAATGTATATCGATCAGTTGCCCAATCATCGCATCACTTAATTTGACTTGAAGTGTAAAAAAAGGCGAAAGATTAAAAACCTGTTTTAAATCTACATTAAACCAGATGCCTTGATCATGATTGGGCAGTTGTAATAATAACTGTGGCTGTTTCACCTGCCACCATTTTGCACGAATAGTACGTTGAGCCAGAATAATTGCTTGTGAATGTTGGACTGCTTGCTCAGTCATATCTTTTTTGAGTTGAGGATCGATCAAATATTTTTGTATAAAAAAAGGAAACTTTAAATTTATTCCTCGATCCTGAAACAGAAAGAGGGGAACACATAGACTAAATAAAATATGGAAAACAGGCCTACGTTGAAGATCGAGAAAAAGTTCTGATTGGACTAATGAACTCACTATAAAAGCCAAGATGGCACAAAGTAAAAATAGTGCTAAAGCCAACCATGGTCGAACAATGGGTTGAGGCACCGCTTGTTGAATTTTTTGTTTTAATTTCATATTTTTTTGAATTTTTAGATAAAAATTAGAACCTCAAAATGCTAATTCTGAGGCATTTATTTATAAATTATAGCAAATTATTATCTTGTGCCTGAATCGGTGGCGGTGTCGGTTTGCCCAGAGTGCCTAACAGTTCGATTTCAATGGTACGAACCATGGAGTCCAGTGGCAAGTCATTGCTTTGAGTTCCGAAAGGTTCTTCAATCTCTGAGCTTAGTGCATCCAGTCCCAAAAAAGTATAGGCCAAAATACCGACCAGCAAAGGCGTAAACAGACCAAGCGTTGAGCCCAGACTAAAAGGTAAAATAAAACAGAAAAAATATACGGTACGGTTCAAGAGTACCGAATAGGCAAAAGGCAAAGGCGTCGTCGCAATCCGGTCACAACCTGTCTGCACAATACTGAGTTCCGCGACATGATTATTCATCTGCATATAAATGATGTCAGAGATTTCACCTTCTTTGAGAGCTTGCATTAGCTCCCACTGAATCAGACTCAAGGTATATTGCGGTGCATTGGCCTGTTGATAGAGCTGAGTAATCGCCTGCTGGCTCATCCCACTTGTTTCCACCAGTTCAGTCGGATTGGCTGTCTGATGGCGCAGACGGTCACGCAGTACGTTCGCGAAAACGATGACGTGCTGAATCACACGTTCACGACGGCCTTGAGACAACATCCGGCAGTCACGGTCAAAATGACGTGCATTGGCAATCAGAATACCCCAGAGTTTACGTGCTTCCCACCAGCGGTCATAACAAGCAGTATTTTTAAATCCGAGAAAGATAGACAGTACTACGCCGATGAGGGTAAAGCCGACGAGAGGGAGTTCTGGAAAATGAAAATAACCTACACGTGAAAAACCACCAATAATGGCTGAAATCAGCATGACCACGCCTAAAGGAGGTAAAACCTTAGGTAAAATCGTTCCTCGCCAGGAAAATAATAATTTAAAAACGTTCTGCTGGTCACGTACGATCATTTATTGGAATCATCACAATTTTTTTTCATGATCTTCTTGAGTTGTAGCTGCTTTGTCAAGTGCTATTCCCCCTTAGGCTTCAGGTTTGATGAGTTGCTGCTCAGCAAAGGAAAAACTGCCCTCCAGCGCGATGATGCAATGGTCAATTAAACGGATATCGACCAGTCGACATGCCTGCTGAATCTGGCGGGTCAGATACAGGTCAGCCTTAGAAGGAGTGGCTTGGCCCAAGGGATGATTATGCGCAATCACAATTGAAGTTGCCTGTTGGGTAATGGCATATCTGAGCAACTGATTAATCGAAATATCACATGCATTCACAGAGCCATAAAACAGCTTTTTAAATGCAATTTTCCTTAAACTGGCGTCCAGACACAGGACCGCGAATACTTCCTGATTTTCACTCAATAATTCGAAACGTAAATAATCCCGTAGTCTTTTTGAATTACTTAATTCTAAAGAATCCTGTTTAAGATGCTCGGCAATATAACGCCGTCCTAATTCTTTAACCGCCATCAGTTGGGTATATTTACTGATGCCCATGCCATGAAACTGGCTGACTTCCTGCAAAGGTGCATCGAGTAAAGCAGTTAAATGACCAAAATGTTGAATCAATAGCCGGGCTAATTCTACGGCCGAATGCTGTTGTGATCCTGATCGGAGAAAAATGGCCAGCAGTTCTGCATCAGATAAACTTTCTGCCCCATATTGAATTAAACGTTCCCGCGGCCGTTCCAGTTCAGGCCAGTTTTTGATTGAAAATTGCATAGTTATTAGACTTATTTATTATGAATTATGAGTTTTCCCTGAAGCTGATCTCTTGGGAATGCAATTATTTAATGCTATTGTGAGCCCCACTGCAACAGAAAGGTAAGCTGTTCGTGAGCTTTGATCTAAGTGTAATTCCTCATAAAAATATCATTTTAGCAGTCACTGGCGGTATTGCTGCCTATAAAAGTGCCATTCTGGTTCGCCGTCTGAAAGATGCCGGGTTTAATGTGCGGGTTGTCATGACTCAAGGCGCACAGGCTTTCATTACCCCTTTGACCTTTCAAGCCTTGTCAGGCAATCTGGTACATACCGAGTTGCTGGATCCTGAAGCTGAAGCGGGCATGGGGCATATTGAGCTGGCACGTTGGGCTGATCTGTTATTGGTTGCGCCAGCCAGCTGCGACACGCTGGCAAAATTTGCAGCAGGCCTTGCAGATGATTTGCTGAGCACTTTGTATCTGGCAACCAATGCACCGGTCTGGGTCGCACCAGCCATGAACCAGCAGATGTGGGCTGCCAAAGCAACCCAGCGTAATCTTGCGACTTTGATTGAAGATGGCGTACATGTGATTATGCCGGATGCCGGTTCACAAGCTTGTGGTGATGTAGGCTTGGGCCGTATGCCGGAGCCGGAAGAGCTGGCACGTCAGGTCACAGAATATTTCCATAAAGCTCAGCGCGCGATTGCAGAAAAATTTGGCATGCTGGCGGGCAAGCAAGTCACGATTACAGCTGGTCCGACCCGTGAAGCGATTGACCCGGTACGTTATATTTCCAACCATAGTACCGGGAAAATGGGTTTTGCATTGGCAGCAGCCTGTTATGCAGCTGGAGCGAATGTCACCCTGATTGCTGGTCCGGTGAGCCTAGATACCCCAAATGGCGTCAAACGTAAAAATGTTTCTTCGGCAGTGCAAATGCTGAATGAAAGCATGCAAATGCTGGAGCAGGGTTGTGACATCTTCATTGCGACCGCTGCAGTAGCTGATTATCGTGTCGCACAGGTAGCCGAGCATAAAATCAAGAAAGCAGGCGATGAGCTGAATGTCGCTTTAATAAAGAATCCGGATATTGTGGCGACCATCGCACAGCAGGAAAAACGTCCATTTATGGTAGGCTTTGCTGCAGAAACCCGAAATATTGAAGAATATGCAGCGGGTAAACTGGTAGCGAAAAAACTGGATATGATTGCCTGTAATGATGTTTCGCGTGCGGATATCGGCTTTGCTTCTGATGAAAATGCCATGACGGTATTCTTTGCCGAACACTATCATCTGGATAAGCGTGATCTGGACAAAGCCTCTAAACAGGAAATTGCCCAGCAACTGGTTGAAGCGATCCATGATGCCTTGCACCATGATCCTGCTGCAGAAGATGATTTTTAAGTTTTAAATGACGATTAAAGCCCTGACTGGTTCAGGGCTTTTTTATAGGTTTTTTTACCATGAAGTTAAAAAGCCAGTACAACATAAAAATAAAAACGACTTTATAGACTAAGGATTTATTTATTCATTTATTTAAAAAAAGTATAAAATGGATCACAGAATAATCCAAAGATGAAAAGTTTTACACATCTGTAAAGCAGTGAGAGAACACAAGGGGGCGGGATGAAAAAAATCATAATGATATTGATGATCGCCTGTCTGGCTGGATGCAGCTATTTTGTATCGATTGATGAACTGGCCAGAAATATTCAAGGACAAATGCAGCAAGAATTTAATGCCAATCCGAATTATCAGCATTATCGTCTGACTGTAGTAAATGTAAAAATCCGCCATCGCAAAGGCAATGAGTTTGAAGCAGTTTCACATCTGAATTATCAGGGCAATGAATATCCCATTAACGTTAAAATTTCAAAGGTGAATGGTGGTTATAGCTGGGCCATTGAAGATGATGCTTTTGCCTTTATCGATGAAATCGAGATTGAGAAATATCGTCAGCAACTGGATCGTGAACTGGAACAGCTGGCCTCATCACTCGATGATCTAGAACCTGTGAATGAACCTACCAGTATTGAGTTAGGGCCAGATGTCCGTCCAGTTACAGAACCTGTCCTGCAAGCGGCTTCCTATGATGAAGAACCGATTCCGGTCGGGAATATTACGGCCTATACCCACTAATTTTTATTTTAGGTCATAAAAAAGCACCGGATCTCGGTGCTTTTTGATTTTAAGGCTGAACTTGATGTTCACGCAGATAATCTTCAGTGCGCTGCATGGCTTCCTGAATATTCAATAATGCTGTTTCTACATCTTTTAGCGTTTTGGCATTGCCACCACTTAAAGCCTGACGCCATTTACGTGCACCTGGTAAGTTCTGAAATAAACCTAAAATATGACGGGTAATAATTGACAATGGTGCACCTTCAGCCATACGTTGGGCAATATAAGGCAGCATTTGTTGCATGATCTCAAAACGGTCCGGTGCTTCGAGATTCCATAGTTGACCCAGCTCAGCTAACAGGTACGGGTTGTGATAGGCTTCGCGGCCAATCATCACGCCATCGACATGCTTGAGATGTTCAAGCGTTTCTGCATAAGTTTTAATTCCGCCATTAATTTCAATGGTCAGTTTCGGACGGTCCTGCTTCAGACGGTAAACATCTTCATAGCGTAGTGGCGGGATTTCACGGTTTTCTTTAGGTGAAAGACCTTGGAGTAAAGCAATTCGGGCATGCACAATAAAGTTATCGCAACCGGTTTTGGCGACCGTATCCACAAAATGCAGCATTTCTTCATAAGAATGCATGTCATCAATACCAATGCGGTGTTTCACACTCACCGGAATATCCACGGCATTACGCATTGCATCAATACATTCTGCGACCAGATCAGGTTCAGCCATCAGGCAGGCACCAATTTTATTATTCTGTACCCGATCACTCGGACAGCCGACATTCAGGTTAACTTCATTGTAACCCCAGTCCTGAGCCATTTTAGTACAAGTTGCCAGATCTTGAGGATTGGAACCGCCGAGCTGTAACACAATCGGATGTTCTTCTTGATTGAAGTCCAGATGGCGTTTGGCATCGCCATGAATGATGGCGCCCGTAGTCACCATCTCGGTATATAAAATGACATTTGGATTAAACAGGCGCGCAAAGAAACGATAATCTTTGGTGGTCCAGTCCATCATCGGCGCAACACTGATGCGAGGTTGAAGTTTGTTTTCAATGGTGCTGAGATCAGTCATTCAAAATCACGCCTTAAATGAAATGGAAGAGTAATAGCAGTACAAGAATGAGCAGGAATTGCTGGAAATCTGCTCAAAAAAGCAGTACTGCAAAAAGAGGGCGTAATACTAGCATAAAATTTGCATGACCAAAGGCTGAACTGCATGAGGAACGATAACTGTCATTCCAATAAAAATATTTAACAAGAGAAATTGTGGGAATTGAAAAAATAAACTCCCAGTCATTCTGCAATGCTATATTTTGAGATATTTAAGATTAAGATAAAGAAAACGAGATAAATAAGGAGAATAACGATGCTCATGTTGGAGGAGATTTATAAAAGCAAAAAACCTCAGCATTCAGACTATTTTAATTTACGGATTCAACGGGGACTTAGCTGGTTTAAAAAAGCATTAGAGTTGGATCAGGAATTAGAGTTTAAGTTTATTAGCCTGTGGATCAGTTTTAATTCGATCTATGCACAAGAAACAGAGGTTCGTCAGGATCAACAAAGCCTGCATCAATTTCTGGAAACCCTCTGTCAAAAAGATGTGGAGCAAAAACTTCAGCATATTGTCTGGGAAAAATACAGCCAGCCAATTTCTACACTGCTGGATAGCCCTTATACCGATCAAGGTTTCTGGGATTATCGCCATCATAAAGTCAGTCTGGAAAGCTGTCGTGAAGCATTAGATCAGCAAAAACAGAAAATACAAAAAGCTGTTCAAGAGCGGAATTTAAGTGAAATCTTATTGGTGATTTTTAACCGTCTTTCCACCTTGCATTATCAGCTTATGCAGGGCGGTGCGACTTATCAGAGCTCATTTAACGTCAAACAGCTCCAAGACAGTTGCCGGGTTCTGGCCGGGTTGCTGCCCACTTTTATCTGCATTCTTTTGGAAAATGCAGCGACTTGGGATTCGGGTAAACCTTATTATCCCGTAGTACAAGTTAGTTAAATTTGTTTAAGCTCTTGCTCGATGTTGCTGCCATTGATCCATCAGCGCAAACAGGGTGGCACATAGCGCCAAGCCAAGTCCAAACAGACAGGTCATGCTCCAGCCACCATGATGCCAGGCATATACCCCCAGAGCTGAACCACAGGCACCACCAATAAAATACAGCGTCATGTAAATAGAGTTCAGTCGTGATTTGGCATCTGGGCGCAAGCGGAAAATCACGTTCTGATTACAGCTATGAATAATCGCCAGACCTAAGTTAATCAGGGCATAACCCAGAATATAGCTGAGCAATGATACGCCACCAAAATATAAAAATAGCCAGCTTCCTGCCAGAATTGAACAGCCAATCCAGGTCAGGATCTTGATATAACCACGATCCGCCCATTTGCCAATAACCTGAGTCGACAGCGCACCAAAAACACCAACTAGTGTTACTAGGCCCACTATCACATCAGAAAGATGAAAAGGTTTCTGGGTCAGCAGCAGGGCAATGGTTGAAAACAGCATACTCATGGCGGCAAAGGCACATGCACCAATCAGGGAGCGTAAGCCCAGTCGCGGTTCCTCACGCAGTAGCATACCCATCGATTTAAAAATTGCTGCATAGCTGATACGCATACGCGGCATGCTGGGCAATTGTCCTTTTAAATAAAAGCCCAAAACCAGCAGTGCCATACTACTGAGCGCATAAATGGTTTTCCAGTGAAACAGGTCAGAAAGCAATCCGGCAATACTGGTCGACAATAAGATACCGACTAATAAGCCACTCATGAGAAAACCGACCACTTCTCCGGTTTTTTCAGGTCGGACAGCCATCGTAGCTAAAGGAATCAGAATCTGGGCAGCAACAGAAAATAGCCCGGCAATAATAGTCCCCACCCAGAGCATCGGCAGGTTGACTGCTGTAGCACAGATCAGCAAGCCTAATGCGGCACCAAACATCAAGAAAGGAATGAGTCTGGACTTATTCAGCATGTCTCCCAAAGGCACAATAAACAGCAGGCCCAAGGCATAAGACACCTGCGCAAAGGTCACGGTCAGCGCCACTTGGGATTCTGGTACCTGATAATATTGCTGAATTGAGGAGATAAGCGGTTGGCAATAATAGTTTGCACCTGCACATAAACCACATGCGATCGCCATCAGCCATAACAGAGATTTATTTTGACTGATATCGAGAGGAGGAGACATGGCAAGTACCTTAAGCTCAGGGAGAATTTTTATAAAGAACATCAAAGATGATGCAGAAGTTGCAGGCACTATAGGCGAAAACCCATCAGGATAAAAGTAGAAAAATAGTGCAAAGTGCTCGAACTCATAGAAGAGAAATGCCACAAAAAAGTACGTTTCTGGATGGAGAAGAGATGAAAATTCGCTAGAAATTTAACTTTTTCACTTGAGAAAATGTACGTGAAAGCGCTTTGTATTAAGTCATCTCATTTAAGACCAAGTGACAGAGATCAATCTGAATCAGTGATTGCCCAAAATTGGTGCAAAATGAAGAGTTCGTAAATCTGACAGTGGACTGAGTATTAATATAATAAATGTTGCAGAATATTTTTTTCACCTATTTCAGGCAAGTCTTAAGACTTGAGCTGAATAAGTCAAATAAGTGAATCCTAAATCAATTTTTTCATCATTAATTCATATTTTTTATGAGTGAAAAATGAAAAAGTTATAGGAAAACAGTATTTTTAGATCTTAAAAATGAATATTCCAAAGTAGATTAAATTTGTCAAAAAGGTCAAAAACAGAAAACTGCCCTAGAAAAGTGCCCTAATTTAGGCTTTATCAGTTCATTTGAAATAAAGATTTGCTGAGCAGAAAAAATGAAATATCTGTCAGAATGATCAATGTAACAAAATAAAACAAAAAGTAATCTAATAAAAAATAACCAGGAAAACAGTCATCGTTCAAGAGAATGAATATCGTTTATAAATTCAGCAAATCAAAATAATCAGGCTGAACTAATAAATGCTATATGACAGCATCATTTTTATGAATCGTCAGTTCAAAATATGGGTATTTATTAAATAAATAATAGGTAGTAATTTCTAGAAGTTTAATTAGAATCCAAAAATTCAACAAAAACACATCCTGAGGGGAAGCACCGTAAATCACGGTGTTTACTTAAGAAAAAATTAGCTTGAGGGACGCTCATGCAGATTGGAATTCCAGCCGAAACTGTCGTCGGTGAAAATCGCGTCGCTGCGACGCCTGAGACAGTAAAGAAATTGATCAGCGCTGGTCATAGTGTGGTGATCGAAGGTGGAGCAGGTGTTAAAGCTGCTTACATCGACAGTGCCTATGAGCAAGTTGGTGCCAAAATTACGGATGATGCCTACACCGGTAGCCAGATAGTTTTGAAAGTTCGTGCACCGAAGGGTGAGGAAATTCAAAAGCTGTCAGCCAACACCACGGTTGTAGCGATGTTTGACCCATACCGCAATACCGAGCTTGACCAGTTCGCGGCACAGAATGTGTCTGCATTTGCTCTTGAGCTTTTGCCACGTACTCTATCACGTGCGCAAAACATGGACGTATTGTCTTCGCAAGCGAACCTTGCAGGTTATAAATCAGTGCTTTTAGCTGCTGCTGAATATCAGCGCATGTTCCCTATGCTGATGACAGCGGCAGGTACGGTAAAACCGGCTCGTGTCGTGATCATGGGTGTCGGGGTAGCAGGCCTTCAAGCAATTGCAACAGCGAAACGCCTGGGTGCAGTCGTAGAAGCAACTGACCTTCGTCCGACTGCCAAAGATCAGGTTGAGTCTTTGGGCGGTAAATGGCTAGACGTACCGATGTCTCCTGAAGAGCAGGCACGTGCTGATGAAGCAGCTAAAAACGGTTATGGCTGGATGCCAGGTGAACAGTACATCAAGGATCAGGCAGCGATTGTCGATAAAGCGGTATCGAATGCCGATATCGTGATTACCACTGCCTTGTTACCAGGTCGTGATGCACCACGCTTAATCCGTGCTGAAACTGTAGCCAAGATGAAACCAGGCTCAGTGATTCTGGATATGGCAGTGGAATCAGGCGGTAACGTGGAAGGTTCTAAGTGCGGCGAAACTGTTGTGACTGAAAATGGTGTGAAGATTCTGGGTGTTCCAAATATTCCATCAACGGTGTCGACTGAAGCGTCAGCGCTATATGCACGTAACGTGTATAACTTTGTTGAAACACTTTTTGATGCAGATAAGAACTTTGTCCTGAATCAGGAAGATGAAATTCAAAAAGCCCTACTTGTCACTCACGGCGGCCAAGTGCTGTTAAAACGTGGTTAAGGAGCAGACTCATGGTTGAAACAATTACGATTTTCGTCCTGGCCATCTTCGTGGGTTACTACGTGGTTTGGGGGGTAACACCAGCACTACATACGCCATTGATGGCGGTGACCAATGCCTTGTCTTCGATCATTATCGTGGGCGCAATGATTCAGACTGTTGGTCTGCCAATGGTGGGCGTTGAAGGCAGCGTGGATTTCCAGACCATTAACGTGGTGAGTGTACTGGGGGCAATCGCAGTATTTCTGGCGAGCATTAATATTTTCGGTGGCTTTGCCGTGACTGCACGTATGCTGGAAATGTTCAAACCTAAGCAAAAGAAAAAAGAGGGTTAAACCATGGAATTTATTCGAGAGTATGCGGATTGGTTCTACCTGATTGGCGCCGTTCTTTTTATCTTAACGCTACGTGGTTTGTCTGGTCCTAAAACTGCAATTGCAGGTAACCGCTACGGTATGATTGCCATGGCGATTGCTGTAGTCACCACATTCTTTGTCGCTGAAAATCCAGTAGTCTGGATGATTCTTGCAGCAATGGCGGCGGGTGCAGTAGTGGGTATTGCGCGTGCACGTACTGTACCAATGACCCAGATGCCAGAAACAGTAGCACTCATGCACTCACTGGTGGGTCTGGCTGCGGTACTGATTGCAGTTGCGGCAATTATCCATAACAACAAGCTGGTTGAATTGGGCCCGGACCTGTTAACTGCAAATGGTGTGACTTTCCATGAAATGAGCAAGGTTCACCTGTTTGAACTGTTTGTGGGCTGTTTTGTGGGTGCGATTACCTTTACTGCTTCTGTATTTGCATACGGTAAGCTGGCTGCAAAGAAATGGGCAAAAACCATTTCAGGTGGCTGGGTAAAACCGGTTCAGGCTCTGATCTTTATTGCAATGCTGGCAGCAGGGATTCACTTCTTCCTGACAGGTAGCATGACATCTTTCTGGGCAATGACTGGTCTTGCGCTGGCATTTGGCTGGGTATGGATTGCGCCAGTTGGCGGCGGTGATATGCCGGTTGTGGTTTCGCTGTTGAACTCATTCTCAGGCTGGGCAGCAGCGGGGATTGGTTTCACACTGGAAAACAACATGCTGATCGTTGCGGGTTCGCTGGTTGGTTCTTCAGGTGCGATTCTGTCTTACATCATGTGTAAAGCGATGAACCGTTCAATCATCAATGTATTGTTTGGTGGTGCGATGGGTGGTGCAGCTGCGCCGACAGCTGCTGCGGGTGCACAAGTGCAACGTAACTACCGTTCAGGTTCTGCAGATGATGCTGGCTTCCTGATGTCAAATGCAGACAGCGTTGTCATTGTACCGGGTTATGGTATGGCGCAAGGCCGTGCACAAAACGCAGTCAAAGAACTGGCAAACTTGCTGAAAGAGCAGGGCGTGACTGTACGTTTTGCGATTCACCCGGTTGCTGGACGTATGCCAGGTCATATGAATGTATTGCTTGCAGAAGCTGATGTTCCTTATGAAGACATTCTGGAAATGGATGAGATCAACTCGGACTTCCCGGCAACTGACGTAGTACTGGTTATTGGTGCAAACGACGTTGTAAACCCGGCTGCAAAAGACGATCCGAACTCACCGATCTACGGCATGCCAATTCTGGAAGCTCACAAGGCGCGTACCATCATGGTCATCAAGCGTTCTATGGCGACCGGTTATGCAGGTCTGGACAATGACTTGTTCTATAACGACAAGACCATGATGATTTTCGGTGATGCGAAGAAAGTTGTGGAAGATATGACTAAAGCGATTAATGGTACAGGTCACTAAGACTTTCCATTCGCTGGATCATCTTAAATCCTCCTTTTAAAAGGAGGATTTTTCTATTTAAATAAGAGAGAAATTTTCCCTCCTATATAAAAGATTAAAAGATGAATCGGGAAGAATTACAAAATAAAATTAGCTACGGTGTTTTATTTTTAGAAAATTGGTCTGGATAAAATTGCAACAAAACGTTTAAAAAAATAGGCTGAATGATTAAATCTAATCGAAAAGTGAATTTATTAAAGTTGCTGATCCATGAATTTCCTTTTTGATTTAAATCAAAGGATATAAAAAAAGCGACCTACATAGGTCGCTTTTTTTGAATATTCGATATTTATGCTACAGAATCTGCAGGATTGCGCCATAGGCTTTCTAGGTCATAGAATTTACGCGCTGTAGGCAGCATGCAGTGCACTACAACAAAACCTAGATCAATCAGGATCCATTCTGCATCACGTTCGCCTTCGATACCAAGCGGACGGAAACCTGCTTTACGTGCTTCTTCAGCAACATTATCTGCAAGTGATTTGATATGACGGGTTGATGTACCGCTTGCAATCACCATGGCATCTGCCACGTTACTGATGCTAGCAACATCAAGCTGAACAACTTCTTTAGCCTTTACATCTTCGAGGGCTGCATGTACAACTTTCAAGCATGCGTTTACTGCTTGTGCATGAGAATTCATAGTGTGATCGTGAGAATTAGAAGCGCTGGGCGATGGTTCTAAATTCATAGGGAGTATAATTTCCTAACAATTATGCATGATCTAATATAGCGGTTTTAGCCCAAAATTTCAAATGCACATTCCGCCGCTTTAGTCATACTCCGGGAAGAACTGTTCTTTCCAGCCAAAGGATTCTTCCGAAGTCCCCAGAGGTTTATATTCGGCTGCGACATAACCATTGTATTGGCTATTCTCTAACCATTGAAAAATCTCATAATATGGAATGGAAGCGGTATTGGGTTGATGACGCCCCGGGCAGTCTGCAAACTGGATATGACCAATCTCTGCAATATTTTCTTTTAAGGCTTCAAGTACATCTTCACCCATCATGGCCATATGATAACAGTCATATTGCATTTTCAAGGCAGGATGATTGACAGCTTCCAGCATCTCCTGAGCTTGGGCCACATTCTGAATCAGGAAACGTGGCATGTCCTGACCGTTGATCATTTCAAAGACCGGCTGAATCTGATAATCAGAGAGCATGGAGCAGGCAATTTTCAGATTACTCGCCAAGGTGTTCAGGCAAGGAAGCAGGTCACAATCCAGTGGCTGTTTGCCGGCCAGAATATTGACACTTGGCACATTCAGAGCAGTCGCATATTGAATGGCCTGCTCTACAGCATGACGAAACTCGATTTCCTGTCCAGGAATACCGGCCAGACCGTGTCCACCTTGCATCAGATCACCGGCAGGCACATTAATCAGGCAGATGTCCAGATCATGCAACTGAAGCTGCTGCTGAATCTGCTCAATGCTCAGTTCATAGGGAAACTGGATTTCCACATGTTTAAAACCGTGCGCATGAGCCAAGGCAAAACGTTCTAACAAAGGTACTTCCGTAAAAATCATGGAGAGGTTAACGGCGAGTTTGGTCATGGACTTTTCCTTGCTCAAGGCAGAATATTGAAATGAAATATTTAATGGTCTACGTGCTTGATTACAGTAGCCAGATCGGCCTCAGCAAATCCGTCTTGCTGATGGGCTTTGAGCTGAGACAGGGCCTGGCTTGCCACAGGGATATCCAAAGATAAAGTAGCAGCCAGTTGCACCGCATTGTTCAGGTCTTTTGACAGTGTCTGCACTTTCCATTGCACGGGTTCAAACGTCTGGCTGGCCATACGTGGGGCCAGAATCTGAAAAGGCTTGGAGTCAGCAAAACCACCGGCTAATGCGGGTGCAAGCAGGGCAGTATCTACACCGGCACGATCAGCCAAAGCTACTGCTTCAGCAATCAAGGTGCTATTCGCTGCCACAATCAGCTGATTACAGATTTTAGTCGCCTGACCGGTTCCCGTATCCCCCATACGAGTAACACGTTGTGAAAGCACCTTATAGATTGGATCAAGTGCGGTAATAGTTTCTGTATCACCACCAGCGAAGATGACTAGCGTGCCTTGTTCTGCACCGGCTGTACCGCCAGACACAGGAGAGTCAATCCAGATCGCTTGTTTAGCTCGGGCCTGTTCAGCTAGAGTTTTGGTTTGATGTACGGAAAGACTGGAAAAATCGACAATAACCTGTCCAGCCACCAGATAGGGCTGAATCTGCTCAAAGACCGATTGCACTGCGGCATCATCTGCCAGACAAGTCAGAATAACCGGATAATTTGCAATTTGATCTAGAGATAGCGGAGTGGCTCCAAGAGCAAGCAAAGGATCGCAGGCACTGGCCGTACGGTTCCAGACTGCAACTTGAAAACCTGCTTTTAGCAAGCGGGTTGCCATACGACTGCCCATGAGTCCCATACCTAAAAAGGCAATTTTGCTATCATGATCGAATTGCATTTTATCTCTCATCTTTTGATTTTGCTTCAGCCATAATTATCGATATTGACGTGGCACAAACTGCACGTCCGGATTTTTATCCTTCTTGCGTGCCAGTTGACTGTTTTTACCGAGTAACAGTTTAAGCTGCCAGATTTTTTCCATACGCAATGACTTGTTGGGTTTGTGCTCCATCGCATCCAGCACAAATTTAGAGGCCATCAAGGCATCTGGAGAGCGTTGTAACATTTCTTCAGCCAAAGCTTGTGCTTTTGCTAATGGCTGTTCATCAACATGGGTGATCAGGCCAATTTCTTTGGCATAGGCACCTTCAAAAATACGTGCGGTTAAGGTCAGCTCTTTGGCCAGATCAATCCCGATCAGACCTTTGAGTGAACGCGTTAATCCCATGTCTGGTACTAGGCCCCAACGAGTTTCCATAATTGACATTTTGGTCGCAGGGTGAGCGATCCGGATATCCGCAGCCAGCGCAAGTTGCATACCTGCACCAAAGCAGAAACCTTCAATGGCTGCAATGACGGGGACAGGCAGTTCCTGCCAGACCAGAAAAGCTTTCTGGAATAAGCTCTGTCCAGGACGGATCAGTTCCCAAGCCGCATAGGCCCGATTTTTAGGATTATTTAAATCGGCCAAGTCAATGCCGGCACTAAAGACCTGCGCTTCACCGGTTAAAATGACACACCGCACTGACTTGTCTTTTTTAATCCGGTTCGCAATCTGCACCAGTTCACGCAGCAGGGCAAAGCTCATAGCATTACGTTTGTCTGGACGGCTGAGAGTAACCGTGGCAATTCCATTATTTTTTTCAAAGCGCACAAGTGACATGGTATTCATCCTTAATTTTTCTGTAAGCGAGCATAGCATGAGCAATCTGTGCTTGCATGACAGCGCAGTCATACAGATATGAGTGATTAAAACAACAATGATTTAACCACTATGCTTGTTTAAAATTTGCTGAGCTGCCTGTTCTACCTGCTCAATCACTGCTTTCAGTTCATCCAGATATTTCAGTACTTCCTGAACAAAACTGTCATCGGCCTTACGGCGTTCCTTACGCAAGGTCGAGACAAACTGCTCAAAACTTCCGGTAACTTTTTGCAGAGTCGGTGTGCCGACATAACGAGTAGCCCCATAGAGACGGTGCAAAACATGTTCCAGCTGCGGAAAATCTTCCAGCTCAATTAATTGCTCAATTTCATCCAGCTCTTTTTCAAAACTGTCGACCAGCATGCTGAGCAGATCGACGGCCAGATCTTCTTTATTGGCCGCCAGTTGCAGGCTTTGCTGCCAGTCCAGAATATTCGGATCCAGCGCATCAATGACATTGGCACGTTCCAGCACCGGAATCTTTTTAAAACTCTCAGTCGTCCAGTGCGTCAGGATCTGCACGATCTGATCAATCTGAATAGGCTTGGTGACATAATCATCCATACCATTTTGCAACAGTTTTTGCTTCTCATCGGAAAGGGCATGTGCCGTCAGGGCAATAATCGGCAGACGCTGATGATTTTCAAAAGTTGATTCCAGTGAACGGATTGCACGCGTGGTATCGATACCGGACATCACTGGCATCTGGATATCCATAAACACCAGGTCAAAGGACGGCAGACCCTGTTCATAACGGCTCTGGATGATATCAATCGCTTCCTGTCCGCTAATGGCTTTGGTCGTGGTGACATTCAGTTCGGCCAGTAAAGCTTCCAGAACAATCAGGTTCGGCAGATGGTCATCAACAGCCAGAATATGCAGTCCCTGACCATTAAAGTCTTCATGCTGTTCCTGATCGAAGACAGGTTGATTACCAAGTAGCTGAATCAGAGCACTACGACTCAGTGGCTGATGCAGGGCACGGGCACGATGATCATTCAGCATGCTCGGATCCAGCTGCATTTGATAACCATACACAGCCAGATGTCCCTGATAGCGAGAGCGAATCTCTGTCAGTAGAGCCTGGCTATCGCCACTATGGTCAACAATTAGCCAGGTATTCTCAATATTCTGTAAATGGTTCAGACGACTGAACAGATCCAGAATGGAAGTCGATTCAATATGTTTAACGCGATAATTTTCCAGATAATGTCTTAAGACATTCGCTGTTGCCGGATGGGCAAGATAAGACACAACGGTCAGATCACTGAAGTCCGGATGTTCATGAACAATATCTTCATCCACCGGGAATTGGGCAGTAAACCAGAAGGTTGAGCCTTTTTCTGTTGGTGCACGTTCCTGGTTATCTTCAAAGCCGATTTGACCATGCATCAGGTGAACCAGCTGTTTAGAAATGGCCAGTCCTAGACCTGTACCACCGAATTGGCGGGTGACCGAGGTATCGCCTTGCGAGAACGATTCAAACAGTTTCTTGCGGTCAGTTCCGCTCAGGCCAATGCCGCTGTCCTGAACACTAAAATGCAGCAGACATTGTCTGATATCATCATGCTCCATGCGTGCCCGAACAATGATTTCGCCATCTGGAGTAAACTTGATCGCATTGGAAATCAGGTTGGTCAGAATCTGCTTGAAGCGTAGTACATCACCAATCACATGTTTTGGCACATTGTCTGCAAAGTAGAACGCCATATCGATATGCTTCTGTGCAGCCAGTGGTGAGAGCATGTCCATCACATCGAAAATGGCTTCTTCCAGATCAAAAGGTGCGGTTTCCAGTTCCAGTTTGCCGGCATCGATCTTGGAGAAATCCAGTACATCATTGATTAGGGCCAGCAGATGCGCAGAAGATTTGCGGATGGTCTGTAAATACAGGCTTTGCTCATTGCTAAGATTGCCTTGACGCAGCAGCAGGTGAATAAAACCATCAATACTATTTAAGGGTGTGCGTAATTCATGGGAAATATTGGCCAGAAACACCGACTTGGCCTGGTTGGCCGAAATCGCCTGATCACGTGCCTGACGATAAGTAATATTTTGAACTTCTAAAGTATCTAGAGTACGGCGCAAATCATCTTCAGTCTGTTCGGTATGCTCGCGCAATTCCAGAAAACTGAAATGCAGACGTTTCACCACATTGGCAATATCACGCTGCAAAAGACGCAGTTCACCGGTACTGTTAATCACCATATGCTGATCTAGGGTGTCGGCATTCAGGCGTTGTAGCTGCATGCGAATCTCATACATCGGTGCAATCCAGCGACGAGAATAGAAATTCAGACATAACAACAAGAGCAATAAGGTCAATAAGCCGGTCGCAATCAAAACGATCAGGACCCGGTAGCGGGCAATTTCTAAGGGCTGATTGTCCAGTTCGATCGCCAGCCAGCCTGCATTCATGCCATTTTCATTTACTTTGACTGCATAAATATGATTGTTTTTATCTAAGATCGGGCCAACAAAATTGCCGTCTTTTTTAAAGTCCGGCCAAGGCGCCTGTTCCTGAAACCCAATACCGAGTTTACTTTTACCATTTTCATCCAGAATAGCCGCACGAACCAGATGCTTTTCATTCAGCATATTTTGCATGGCGTCATGAGCTTGTTCATATTGCCATGGATAAAGGCTCAAAATGTCCAGCGCATATTCAGAAGTGGCCTGAAAACGGGTCAGAATCGCAATGGCCATCTGCTTTTGCTGGGCACGTGCGGCATTGGAAGTTTCCGAGATGACCAGAGCAGCACCAACACAGGCCAGAATAGTAATGGGTACAAAAATCAGTGCAATCAGCTGTCCATAAGCATGATTTAAGTGTAGGCGTTTAAACAGCTTTTTGTTGATATTTGACATGATTCAAGCAGTATTTTCCTTATGCTTTGCATATTAGCATGCTTTAAATCTACTGTTAAAATTTCAGTATTATTTTTCTAAAGCTCCAGATTAACGCAGAAAATAAGAACCATTGCGCTGAACAGTCATTATGTGTGTTTAAGCAAATCTTTTCAGGGGGAGAAGTGAGCTAAGTCACTGTCACGATTGAGGAGTTTTATCAAGCTAAAACAGGGCGAATTGGCCGTGCTGATCGTGATCTATACAGTTTTATGCAAAAGCACTGCTATAAATGGGTGCAGGGAAATGCATTTTTTCATACAATAGCCGCACCTCGATATAGGTGCAAATAATGAGTAATACCACCCCTGATTTTCAAGCAGACGAATTTTTACTGGACCATTATGTAGGCAAAACGCCACTGGTGCGTTTGCAGCGTCTGGCTAGTCACACTCAAGCCACAGTACTCGCAAAACTCGAAGGAAATAATCCGGCAGGCTCGGTCAAGGACCGTCCAGCATATAACATGATCATGCAGGCGGAAAAGCGCGGACAGATCAAACCGGGTGATACCTTGATTGAGGCGACCAGCGGAAATACAGGGATTGCATTGGCGATGGTTGCGGCCATGCGTGGTTACAAGATGCAGCTGATTATGCCGAATAACATGAGTCAGGAACGTAAGGACGCAATGCGTGCTTATGGTGCTGAACTGATTGAAGTGACCAAAGAGCAGGGCATGGAAGGTGCACGTGATCTGGCCTTGCAAATGCAGGCTGAAGGTAAAGGTCTGGTGTTAAACCAATTTGGTAACCCGGACAATGTCGAAGCGCATTACCTGACCACAGGTCCTGAAATCTGGCAGCAAACAGGTGGCAAAATTACACACTTTGTCAGCTCAATGGGTACGACCGGTACGATCATGGGCGTGTCTAAATATCTGAAAGAAATGAATCCGGATATTCAGATTGTGGGCCTACAGCCATCTGATGGTTCTAGTATTGCCGGTATCCGTCGCTGGCCAGAAGAATATTTGCCAACGATTTTCGATCGTAGCCGTATCGACCGTATTATTGATATTCCACAGATTGAAGCGGAACGTACCATGCGTAAACTGGCGCAAAAAGAAGGCATCAGTGCCGGTACTTCTTCTGGCGGTGCAGTTTGGGCATCCATCAAGCTTGCAGAAGAAAATCCGGATGCAGTGATTGTATGTATTATCTGTGACCGTGGTGACCGTTACCTGTCTACAGGCTTGTTCTCTGTACAAGACCCTGAATAATTTTTGAGAAATCTTTTATGCGCCTGCCTGTTTTAACTTTCGATATTGAAACTCAAACCGATCTTAAATCAGGCGCGCATCTGTTTGGTCTGGATTTGCCTGAGGCGGATCTGGATCAGGCCTTGACCAAATTACGCCGTCAGGAATCAGGCTCGGACTTTCAGCGTCTGCCTTTGCATGAAATTGTCTGTATTTCCGGTTTATGGATGGATGAACAGGGCATGCGCCTGTTTTCTTTCAGCCGTGAACAGTACAGTGAAGCAGAGATTTTAAAAAAATTCTTATCTATTTTTGACAAGCGTCATCCGACGCTAGTCAGTTGGAATGGCTCACAATTTGACCTGCCGGTTATTCTTTATCGGGCCATGTATCATGGTTTATCTGCCCCAAGTCTGTTCGATCAGGGCGAAATCGATACGCAAAAGCGTTATAATAACTACCAGAATCGTTACCATCAGCGTCATGTTGATTTGATGGATGTTATGGCCATGTTTCATGCCCGTCATTTTCAGAAACTGGATGATGTTGCTCATTTACTGGGTTATCCAGGCAAGCGTGGTGATGGTGGCTATCATGTACCTGAATATGTACGTAACCAGCAATGGAACGCACTCACCAGCTATTGCGAAGGTGATGTGCTCAATACCTGGTTGGTCTATATTCGCTGGCTGTTGCTAAAAGGCCAGTTGATGTTGCCTGATTATCAGCATCTGGTGCAGAGTACGATTCAATACCTGCATACCCAGCCGCAACATGCAGATTTTTTATCAGTCTGGCGTGAAACCTCACAAAGAACTGAATTTACCCGTTTTGATTTTCCCATCTCCACATCCTAGGTTTTCATGAAACGTCGAGTACAACCACGTCCAGCGCCGCAATCCGAGTATATTTTTCAGGTTGAATCACTCTCACATGAAGGACGTGGCATCGCTCACTATGGTTCACATCCGGATCATCCACTTGAAAAGCATGGCAAGAAAGTCTTTATCCGCTATGCCTTGCCGGGTGAAACCGTACGTGCCCGCATTACCCGTGAAGTCAAAAAACTGGAAGAGGCGGATAGCCTTGAGTTGCTCAGTGAGGCTTCCGAGATCAGGGTCAAACCTGTGTGTCCACATTTTGGCGTATGCGGCGGCTGCAATATGCAGCATATCCATCCAGATGCCCAAATTGAACTTAAGCAGAATGTTCTGAAATCACATTTGCAGCATTTTGCCGGGATTCAGCCTGTAGAATGGCTGCCACCGTTACGTTCACAACGTGAAGATTACCGTCGTAAAGCCCGGATTGGGGTGCGTTATCTGCCTCAAAAAGAAAAGTTGGTGGTTGGTTTTCGTGAGAACCAGTCCAATAAGCTGACTTCGATTGACCGTTGTATGATTCTGGATCGCGAGTTTGGAGCGGTTACACGTCTTAAACAATTGCTCCAAAGTCTCGATGGTCAGGCAGATATTGGTCATATAGAATTGGCTATGGGTGATCATGACATTGCGTTGCTCATTCGTGAAACCGCAGAATTATCGGTAACAGATGTCAACCGATTGCGCCAATTTACGTTAGAGAAAGGTTGGCAGCTTTATTTGCAACCTGCAGGCCAAGATTATTTGAAGCGGATTGATGAGCCTGAACAGGCAGCACGCTTACACTATGGTCTTGATGACTTTGATGTGGAATTCGGTTTTAATCCATTGGACTTCACTCAGGTCAATTCAACGATCAATCCGCAAATGGTGCGCTTGGCATGTGATTTGCTTCAATTACAGCAGGGCGAACGCGTTCTGGATCTGTTTTGTGGATTAGGAAACTTTTCTTTGCCACTGGCGCGCTGTGTTGGTGCGTCTGGTCAGGTGGTTGCGGTTGAGGGAAGTGAGGAAATGGTGCAACGCGGTGCGGAAAATGCTAACAATAATGGTATTGCACAAGTTTCGTTCTATTCACAAGATTTAACCAGAGATTTTTCGCACCAGTCTTGGGCAAATCAAGGATTTGATGCATTATTAATCGACCCGCCACGTGCTGGAGCAGAAGAAGTCATGCATTATATTCCTCAGTTTGGTGCCAAAAGAATCGTTTATGTGTCATGTAATCCTGCTACGCTTGCAAGAGATGCAGGGCTACTGGTACAACAGGGTTATCAGCTAACCAAAGCCGGTGTGATGGATATGTTTACGCATACCGGACATGTCGAGTCGATTGCCTTGTTCGAAAAAGAAAATTAAATAAACGATCAAAGAGATGATGTATCTAAAAGTAGGAGAAGGGTATGGTCACAGTACGTGAGCAACTGCCTGGGCGGCTCAATGAGTTGTCACAGGAGGCGACTGTAGAACATGCCGAACAAGCACAGCAGGATCTGACTGAATGGTTAGATCGGGTTCGTGGCATATTAGACGGGGCTCCCCTGAAGCAGCTCGAAGAAGTTGCCCGTTTAACCTTAGAAAAAGAGCTACAAAGTACGGTTCAGCATCGCTCTAATACCTTCTATACCGGTATTGAAATGGCGGATATTCTCGCGCATCTCTATGTCGATGAAGATACCTTGTCCGCTGCCATGCTTTACCGCGCAGTACGTGAAGGCGTCATGCCACTGGCAGAAGTGCAGGAAAAATTCGGTGAACAGGTCTACAGTCTGGTCAAAGGCACGCTGTCCATGGGTAAGCTGTCTGAGCTGATTGAAAAAAATAAACGCCTGGAAGATCACTTTAATAATAACCAGCGTGAACATCTGTCTGGCATTTACAAGATGCTGATTTCAGTGACAGAAGATGTCCGCGTCGTGTTAATCAAGCTGGCAGAACGTACCTATGCACTGCGCGAACTGGCCAATTCTTCACGTGAACGGCAAGAACGGGTCGCACGAGAAATTCTCACCATTTATTCTCCTCTAGCGCATCGTCTCGGGATTGCCCAGTTGAAATGGGAACTCGAAGATCTGGCCTTCCGCTATCTGGCGCCAGAACGCTATAAAGAAATTGCCTCTTTGCTGAATGAAAAGCGTCTGGAACGTGAACAATATATTCAGTTCGTGATTGATAAATTGCGTGAAGAGCTGGCAGAACACGGCATTGAAGCTGAAATTAACGGCCGGGTGAAGCACATTTATTCGATCTATCGGAAAATGAAAAGCAAAAGCCTGAGCTTCGACCAGCTGTATGACATCCGTGCGCTGCGTGTATTGGTGAAAAGTGTGCCTGAGTGTTATCACACGCTCGGGATCGTACATCAATTGTGGCGACATATTCCGCATCAGTTTGATGACTATATTACCAATCCGAAGGCCAATGGTTATCGCTCTTTACACACAGCTGTGATTGCGGAAAACAAGTCACTTGAAGTGCAGATTCGTACTTATACGATGCATGAAGAGGCTGAACTTGGCGTATGCTCACACTTCAACTATAAGGAAGGTTCGAAAAATACCGATACTTCCTTTAATCATCGTCTGCACTCCCTGCGTGCAGTGATTGAGCATTATCAGGAACGCAATGAAGCCAGTGCACATAAGGATGAAGAAGAGGAAGTTGAAAATTTTGAGCATATTCAAGATTTTGAAGGCTTTGAAAAAATCTATGTGTTCAGCCGTGATGGTGATATTAAAGAGTTACCACGAGGGTCAACCGTACTCGACTTTGCCTATCATGTACATACGGAAGTCGGTAACAAATGCTATGCGGCCCGGGTCAACCAGCGCTATGTGCCTTTAACCTATGCCTTGAAAACCGGGGAACAGGTTGAGATTCTGACCAAGAAAGACCGCGAACCAAATCGGGACTGGTTGGTTAATTCACTGGGTTATATCAAGACTGCACGTGCCCGTGACAAGTTACGTCACTGGTTCCGTCAGCAGGATCGCAGTAAGAACCTGGAAGTGGGTCGTGAAATTCTGAATAAAGAATTGGCACGTCTAGCAATTCACCCGAAATCAATCGACTTGGGTGATTATTGCAACCATTTCAATGTGAAAAGTGGTGAAGACATTCTGATTGGTCTGGTGAATGGTGATATCAGCCTGCATGCCCTGATCAATCAGGTGAACCGTCATATGCATCTGGATCAGGATGAGCCTGAACTGGTGCTGAAACCAGCCTTGAATCCGCGTGCCAGCCATACTTTGTCTGCACATGGTATTCTGATTGATGGTCTGGATAACGTCGAACTGCATGTAGCCCAGTGCTGTCAGCCGGTGCATGGTGAATCGATTGCGGGTTATATTACGCTGAATCGCGGTGTAAGCATCCATAAGGTGGCTTGTCCGGATTATGTACGCATGATCTCGCAGGAACCGGAACGTGCGGTAGAAGCCGACTGGGAGATGCAACCGACTCGCGGTCAGAGCGTGCAGATCGTGGTGGAAGCCTATGACCGTCGTGGTTTGCTCAAAGACCTGACTCAGGTGATTTTCTCAGATCAAATCAATATCCGTCAGGTAAATACCATTTCAGAAGCGGATGGTATTGCCAATATGAAACTGTTGATCGAAGTTAAAGGCCTGGCTCAACTTTCCAAATTGCTGGCCCGTCTTGAACAGCAGCCGGGAATTATCAGTGCGCGCCGTCTGGTACAAGGCAACTGATTCTATTTAGGCATGATTAGAAAAGCCCGCAATTCAATTGCGGGCTTTTTTGTTATAAGGTGTGCTGAAGAGGGAAAAGAGCAAATAATAAACATGAGTGCCACAGAAATATTTGAACTGAGACGAAATAATCTGGCCAAAGTGATTGATCAGTTGATTGATAGCCAGCAGTTTAAAAATGGCAAAGAGATTTGCGAGAACTTTGGTCTGTCTGCAGCTTATATTACCCAGCTATTGAACAGTAAGCGCCAGATTGGAGAAAAGGCCGCACGCGAGCTGGAGCAGCAACTTGGTTTAGAAAGTTTAATATTGGATCGTGCTCAAGCACCTGTTATTGAAGTGGCATCTAGTCCTGTAAAAATAACTTTGTTCCAGATGCAGGTTGTTGAGCAGCAAGCCTTTAAACTGAAAGCCATAGATTCGGTAGAAGGGCTTTTACCGTGGTTTAAATCAGAACCTCAGTATTATGCCATTCAGGTGACAGGACGTTATTATTTCCCGAGTATAAAAGCAGGCTGGTGGTTGGTCTGTGATGCGCAAGCCGTATTACAGTCATCTGACTTGGTGTGTCTTTATTTAATTAATGGACTGCAACTCATTGTGGAGCTGATGTCGGAAAACCAGGACAGCTATCAGATCCAAAGTCTGGATGAAAGCCGCAAGGTTAGTTTCCAGAAATCTGATGTAGCTAGAATCCATCCTGTGATTGCCATAGTGCCTTAGCATTCAATTTTCTTAGACCAGAAAAAATTCAGCCCATCATAAGATGGGCTGAATAGTGAAATCGAAAACGGGCAGCTTATGGAAGCTGATTTTCGTCTTCAAATTCTGGTTTCACCTGAACAATAAAGTCCTGGCGATTCAGACCGCGCCACAGGGCAAAGGCTGTACCGATATAGATCGAAGAATAGGTACCGACAAAGACACCCACAAACATCGCAATCGAGAACCATTTCAGACCAGCACCGCCCATGATCATCATGGCCACTACAACCAGTAATAAAGTCATAGAAGTATGAATGGTACGGCGTAAGGTTTCAGTCAAGGCAATATTGATAATTTCAACAGGTTCGGCACCCCGGATCTTACGGAAGTTCTCACGGATACGGTCAGAGACCACGATATTATCGTTAAGTGAGAAACCGATGATCGCCAGTAGTGCAGCCAGAACCGTAAGGTCAAATGGCCATTGCATCATGGCAAAAATACCAATCGTCACCACGATATCGTGGAACAATGACAGTACCGCACCCATCGCCAGTTTGAACTCAAAGCGGATAGTGACATAGACCAGCATCAGCAAGAGGGCAAGAGCAACTGCACCCGCAGAACGCACATACAGCTCATTACCGACCTGTCCACCGACTACATCGACCTTAGGTACCTGAGCCGCATTGCCTGGCAGCTGAACTGCTGCAGTAACGGCTTTGGTAAGGTCTTCTGCTTCAATATCTTCCTGAACCGGCATACGTACCATCAGGTCACGTTCCGAGCCCAGAGTCTGCACGACAGCATCATCAAAGCCAGCTTTGCTGAGTGCCTGAGTTACATCATCAGGTTTTACCGGATTGGTATAGTTCAGCTCTGCTGAGACACCACCAGTAAAGTCCAGACCGAGGTTCAAGCCTTTGGTCGCAATAAAGAAGATGCTGGCAACCGTCAGGATGATAGAGAACACTGCCGCAGGCAATGCAATCTTCATAAACGGAATGATACGTTCGTCTTCAGGGCGACCGTACTGTTTCTGATTCAGTTGAGTATTTTCAGTCATCATCGATCTCCTAAATGCTCAACTTTTTCAAGTTACGTTTTTTGCCATAGATGATCTGTACGATCGCACGGGTTACGGTAATCGCCGTAAACATCGAGCAGACAATACCAATCATCAGGGTTACAGCAAAGCCTTTGATTGGACCAGTACCAATTGCGAACAGAATGAACGCGACCAGGAAGGTAGTTAAGTTCGAGTCGAAAATGGTGTTATAGGCTCGATCATAACCGGCCACAATTGCCTGTTTCGGCGAGGCGCCCCATTTCATTTCTTCCCGTATCCGCTCACAGATCAGTACGTTGGCATCGACCGCCATACCGATGGTAATCACGATACCCGCGATACCCGGCAGGGTGAGGGAAGCGCCAATCCATGACATCACTGTCAGAATCATCGCCAGGTTAACAACCAGTGCGAAGTTGGCAATCACACCAAACAGACGGAAGAATACGACCATCCAGATTGCCACTAAAATGAAGCCGATTTGAGTAGAGAGTACGCCTTTATCAATATTTTCCTGACCCAGACTTGGACCAATCACACGTTCTTCAACGAAATACATTGGCGCAGCCAGCGCACCGGCACGTAGCATCAAGGCAAGCTCAGAAGCTTCCTGAGGTGAGTCCAGACCGGTAATACGGAATTGAGAACCCAATACTGCCTGAATGGTAGCAGCGTTAATCACCACAGATTCGGTATATGGTGTACGCACTTCAGTTTGTGCACCTGTTGCCGGGTCTTCTACGTAGCTGATCTTTTGCTTGTTCTCAATGAACAGTACCGCCATACGTTTGCCTACGGCATTACGTGTGGCATCTGCCATCAATTTACCGCCAGCGCTGTCCAAAGTAATATTAACTTCAGCACCACCAGTATCCTGACTAAAGCCAGAAGATGCATTTTGTACACGTTCACCGGTCAAAATACGGTTACGGTTCAGCAATAACTGACGACCACTGTCCAGGGATTCATAAGCAAATGCCTGAGTTCCTGCTGGAGCTGTACCACTTAATTGGCCAGTATAAGGATCGATGTATTGATCATTCAGATCAGACACCAGACGGAATTCCAGGTTCGCCGTACGACCCAAGACACGTTTTGCTTCTGCGGTATCCTGTACACCCGGAAGTTCAACCACAATACGGTTGCTACCTTGGGTTTGTACCAGCGCTTCAGCCACACCTAACTCGTTAATACGGTTACGTAAAGTAGTTAAGTTCTGGTTCACCGCATAAGATTCGATTTCCTGCTTACGCGTATCGGTATAGTTGAGGCGTAAAGTCGAACCGGTTTCAGTCGCCACTGCCTGCTGGTTGAATTCATTGCCATTACGGCGCAAGAAATCCATGACAGCAGCACGATCATCATTATTGGCAAACTGCACAACAATGGTGTTATTGCTTAAATTCAGGCTATTGAATTTCAGGTTGTTATCACGCAGCTGACGACGCAGGTCAGTTGCTGAGGTGTCCATGCGCTGTGCAATCGCCTTGTCCATATCCACTTCGAGCAGGAAGTGAACACCACCACGTAAGTCCAGACCCAGTTTCATTGGTTTGGCACCAATTTTCTGTAGCCATTCTGGAGTGGTTGGAGCAAGGTTAAGTGCTACGACGTATTCATCACCTAAACCACGGCGTAAAGCTTCTTTGGCTTTCAGCTGTGCTTCACTTGAATTTACACGTAATAAAGCAGCGTTATTACTAAAGCTATTGTCGTGAGTTGCAATATTTTCAGTTGTTAAAATCTGCTCTGCTTTTTGTACGATGCCTGCGTCAATCTGAGTACCGGCTTTGGCACCCGAAATCTGTACAGCAGGTTCATCTGGATACAAACTTGGCAGGGCATATAAAGTACTGACCACCAGGACAACCAGGATCAGCACATATTTCCATGCTGGGTAACGCATTCGTTTTCTTCTTAAAATGAAAAAGTCGTGCGGGGAGCACGACTAATTTTGATTAAATGTTATTTAAAGTGCCTTCAGGCAGAACTGAGATCACACTCGCGCGTTGAACTTTGACTTCTACACCGCGGCTCAACTCAACGACTGCGAAATCACCTTCAATTTTAGTGATTTTGCCCATTAAGCCGCCTGCAAAAACGACTTCGCTGCCTACGCCAAGGCTGTCAACCAGAGCACGGTGCTCTTTGGCACGTTTTGATTGAGGGCGCCAGATCAAGAAATAGAAGATTGCAACAAAAACCGCAATCATCAAAAGGTTAGCCATCAAGCTTGGTTGTTGTGCAGCTTCACCTGCAGCGTGAGCAGTCGAAATAAATAGGCTCATTTCATTTTCCTAAAATAAAAAACTGGTGATCAACTTGATAATAAATTGACATATTCTTGCAATTTACCCTGTCTTTTTCCTCAGCGCAAATGCTGAAAGATTAATCTTGTGGACAAGGTGGAACTTCCAGGCCACGACGAGCGTAAAAGTCCTGAACAAATTCATCAAAAGTTCCGTTATCCAGCGCATTGCGGATATCTTCGGTAAAACGCTGGTAATAACGCAGGTTATGGATGGTGCCGAGCATAGAACCCAGCATTTCTCCACATTTCTCTAAATGGAACAGATAAGCACGGGTAAAGTTCTGACAGGTATAACAATCGCAATGTGGATCAAGTGGGCTTTGATCATGACGGTATTGGCTATTACGGATACGCACTAGACCATCGGTCACGAAATAATGACCATTACGTGCATTTCGGGTTGGCATGACGCAGTCGAACATGTCTACACCACGGCGGATACCTTCAACAATATCTTCCGGTTTGCCGACACCCATCAGGTAACGCGGTTTATTTTCCGGCATTTTGTTCGGAAGATAATCCAGTACCTTGATCATTTCTTCTTTCGGTTCACCGACAGACAGACCGCCAATCGCATAGCCGTCGAAGTCAATCTCAAGCAGGCCTTTTAAGGATTCATCGCGCAGGTCTTCATACATCCCGCCCTGAATAATCCCGAACAGGGCATTTTTATTGTTGAGTTCATCATGATGATGTTTCTTGCAGCGCTCAGCCCAACGTAAAGACAGCTGCAAAGATTTCTGCGCTTCTTCATGGGTTGCAGGATAAGGCGTACATTCATCAAAAATCATCACGATATCGGAGTTCAACGTATGCTGAATTTCCATTGAAATTTCAGGTGAAAGGAAAACTTTTGAACCATCGATCGGGGAGCGGAAGGTCACGCCTTTTTCTTCAATCTTGCGCATTGCACCCAGACTGAAGACTTGGAAGCCGCCTGAGTCAGTCAGAATCGGTTTATCCCATTTCATGAAACCGTGCAGGCCACCATGCTGCTTGATGACTTCAAGGCCCGGACGCAGGTATAAGTGGAAAGTATTACCGAGGATAATCTGTGCTTTAATACCTTCAACATCACGTGGCAACATGCCTTTAACCGTGCCATAAGTACCAACTGGCATAAAGACGGGTGTCTCTACTACGCCATGTTCAAGCGTTAAACGACCACGACGGGCACGACCCGACTGACCTAATTTTTCAAACTTCATAAGAGTTCCAAATCAAGGCGAAAAAACAGTTCGCTGATTACTAATGCGAATTAAAGGGCGCTATTTTCCTTGATTCTGACCTTAAACGCCAGCATTGTAGAGAATTCACTCTGTAATTTTATTTATCGATGAATAGAGGAAATATCAGGTGAAAGAGGTAAGTTTGCAGAAAATTGCTGTAAACGCTGCATAATTTCTTCCCGGCTCAAGGCACAGCTACCATCAGGTTCAGCCGCCATGGCAGCAATATGCTGGATCAATTTTTGGATATAGATATTGCTGTCGACAAAATAAGATTCCAGCGTTAGTAAATAGGCATCCTGCGCCACTTGCAAATAGTCATAAGGCTCCATAGCCAGCATCTGTTCCAGATCAATCAGAATATCCTTATCACTTTGTGAGAGTTTTAAACGTTTATTGACTCTCGGTTGAGACAGGGTCTGTCTGAAAGCTAAAAAGTCCTGCAATAAGCGACTGTCAGAATTGAGTTCAAGTGCAGATCGGCATTCAAATTCGGTCTGGGTCGGAACGCTGAGGAAAAAGATAATCGAATCTAGATCCAGGCCATAAGCTTCAGATAATTTGCGTTTGGCTTGCTTAAAAGTTTCTAGCAATAAATCCAAGTGAGTAGCAGGAAGCTGTTTTTGTTGAGCTAAGACAGGATGGCCAAAACTATGCTGGGTTTTAAAATACTCTGCCAGCCAAGTTTTAAAAGGCACGAGTTCAGATTGTGACGAGGCTTGAGTTCTATAGCGCCATTTTCGTACATTCCAGCGATCCCGTTCGGCCAGATATTGCTGTGGATCTTCAGGGTCCTGAAAAATGCTACGTTCTGTGGAAATCGCCAGATCATCCAGCAATAAAAATTCGTCAAAGACCAGACTACAGGCATAGATGTGGTCATCCTGATAGCGGTCATACAGCTGATAAAATTCCTTGACCAGCGTCTGTTGCAAGTGTTCTAAATAATCCAGCATGATTTTTTATTCTTTTTATTGGGTTTTTATAAGTGTATTGCTTTATCTCTCGCTATTGCATCATAAGCCAATGTATTGCAAATCAAAAACTATAAAATGTAATGATTTTTCTCAGTGGAAGTTCGGACGATAGTCAAAGTTTTGAGTCACGGTCTGGTCACGGAAAGGGCGTACTGCTTTCTTTTTGAGGAACATGTTATTGATAATATTGTGTGGGAAAATCTGAATCTGGTTATTGAAGAGTTCGACATTGCGGTTGTAGATGGTAATTGCAGCGCCGACATTTTCATTCTGTTCTTCAATTTCATTCATCATTTTCAGATAAATGTCATTTGCTTTCAGTTCAGGGTAGTTTTCAATCACCACATTCAGGCTGCGCATCAGTTCTTTATTCAGGTTTTCAACCCGTTGTAACTGGGCAATATCGGCATCCTGAATATTCAGGTTCATAATGTTCTGGCGCAGTTCAGTGACTTTTTCTAAAGTTCCTTTTTCAAAACTGGAATATTGCTCAACCAGAGGTTGCAGACCATCCAGGATTTTTAGTTTTTGCCGCTCATAGCTGGCGACATCGGACCATGCACGAATAGTGGAGTTATGATGACGCACAATGCTGTTACGAATCATGATAATGGCAATAATGACCAGAAGCGGGATAATGACAAAAACAAAAAATCCCATAAAAGTAGTCCCCAGAAAAAATAATTATTTTAAAAATTGCGTCAGATCAGTATGTAACTTTTCCAATTCTATTAATTTAAACGTTCTGAGATGGCCACGCAATGTGGAAATATCGCTAATTTTATCGTGTTTACTGGATACCTCAAATAAATCATGTGGTCCCAGATAGCAGAGTATATGGCTTTCCGGGTGGAACAGTAAATCGCCCTGACGCTGTTCAAAAAAATCCGCCAGTCGAAGTACAAAACCAGGCGTGAGCATTTTGGCTATTTGCATCGGATCACTGCCAAAGAAATTTAACTTCTGGTTGGTGCGAATGTCGCTGCTGTGCCAGGGATAAGCATAAGGATAATGAAATTTCTTTCTGGAGGTAGTCACGGCTAGCCCCTGAATCTGAACATCAAAAACAAATACCCCCCAAAGGTCTTTATGTACCTGGGTCAGTTTGACCGGTTGACCTTCCTTATTGCGTACCTGAACTTCATGTACATAATGATATTGAAAGACTAGAACCTGATGTTGTTGACCATCTTCATCTTCCCAGACGGTGCTGGCATAGCGTGAAATTTCATTACTCAGAGAGCCTTGATTAAATACCGGAAAAAGACGTTTTAAATGGCTAATAAAATGTAGGGGATTCAGTGGAATAGAAATATGTTGTGGCTGCCTCTGAAAAGCCAGCTGGTATTTTTTGGCGAGCGCCTCATCTTCCAGATAACGAATGACTTCATCCAGTGGCTTTCGATGTTCATAGCTGATATAAGCCCAGAATACCAATAGGCATCCAAAGAAAACACCGCTTTGCATCCAGATATTGGCAGGCGCTACAAAGATGCAGCCAATCAGAAAGAGTCCGATTCCGGCCAGAGCAAGCGGTAAATTATTTTCAAATTTTAAGCTAATTGGGCCATTCCAGGGGTGCAAGCCATCCAATAATTCCTGATAGCTTTTGGCCTGACGACCCAGATCCCAGAGCCGGGCGATATTGCGAAACACCACTTCATTTTTCTTACGTCGAATATGAATGGAATGCTGCACAGACTCGATCGGCATCGGGACGGTTCCTGTTGGTTATTGCGCTTGATCAATCAGCATGGCATCGCCATAACTGAAGAAGCGGTATTTGCTTTCAACCGCGTGCTTGTAAGCATTCAGGATGTTTTCGCGGTTAGATAGAGCCGAAACCAGCATGAGCAGGGTAGATTCCGGTAAATGGAAGTTGGTAATCAGACGATCCACCACTTTGAACTCATAACCCGGATAGATGAAGATTTGAGTATCACCGGTCCAGCCTTTCAGTTCACCACCATTGGCCTGAGCCGCACTTTCGGTCGCACGGGTTGCGGTCGTACCGACAGCAATCACTTTATTACCACGTGCTTTGGTGGCTTTGATCAATTCCATGGATTCATCCGACACCTGACACCATTCACTGTGCATGATATGGTTTTCGATATCATTGGTGCGAACCGGCAGGAAAGTACCTGCACCGACATGCAAGGTCACAAAGGTTTTCTGAATGCCTTTTTCTTCCAGTTTCTTCAGCAACTCTTCATCGAAGTGCAGGGAAGCGGTTGGTGCAGCCACACTGGCCAGTTTTGTCGGATCGTTAAAAACAGTCTGATAACGTACTGTATCAATTTCTTCTGCTTCACGGTTGAAATAAGGTGGAATTGGTAGCGCACCGTATTGATCCAGCACATCCAGAATCGGCTGAGAAAACTCGACAATAAACAGATTTTCATGACGGCCTTGAACGGTGACTTTGACTTCATCTGGACCGATAAATAATTCTGCACCAGCTTTAGGTGTATTGCTGGCCTTGATATGACAATGCGCAATGAACTGATCCATCATACGCTCAACCAGTACTTCAACTGCACCACCAGAGGCACGTTTACCTTTCAGACGCGCTTTCATCACTTTGGTATCGTTCAGAACCAGCAAATCGCCTTCATTCAATAAATCCAGAATATCGGTGAACTGGTGATCGTGATATTGGCCATGTGCATCAAGGTGTAACAGGCGGGAAGCACTACGTTGTTCAAGAGGATAGCGAGCAATCAGCTCATCAGGGAGATCGAAACTAAAATCAGAAAGTTGCATGACAATTTACGATAAAAAAACTGCGGCTAGTATAAACTTTTTTCTTTTTTATGGCGGGAATTGCTCGATTATAAAACAAAAAAATAAGAATTGTTTTAAAATTAGGCAAATGTGTTTTTTCTGCGTTGACAAGTTTTTGAAACAGAGTAATATAGCCGTCATCCACTCCCGAGGTGGTGAAATTGGTAGACGCGGCGGACTCAAAATCCGCTGTCAGAGATGACGTGTCGGTTCGAGTCCGACCCTCGGGACCAAGATTCTGAAGAACCCCAAGCATATTAAGTCTTGGGGTTTTTTATTGCCTAAAAATAAGCACGTAGATGTGGACCTCATTGATTGATCGCATTCTGTATCTTTAATTTGGTAAGGCATCTTTCAGGATAAGAACCTTAATCAGCACTTAAATAAACTAATTGCCTTTATTCTGAATATAAAAAAACCCCACTCACCAAATTTTTCTTTTTTCACTATTAAAAATAAAATTCAGGAGTGGAGCTAGATATTACAGTCTTAATAAATTAAGAAAATTCACCCGTTGAGCGTTCTTTGGCCCAGTCACGCAGGATAAATTTCTGCAATTTCCCGGTTGAAGTTTTTGGAATCTCGGTAATCACCACATCTTTAGGTACTTTAAAACGCGCCAGATGTTGCTTGCAGAATTCGATAATCTCTTCTGCTGTGGCAGTTTGTCCTACTTTCAGTTCGACAAAGGCACATGGCACTTCCTGCCAGCGAGGATCTGGTTTTGCCACCACGGCTGCCGTGAGAATAGCAGGATGCTGATAGAGCACTTCTTCCACTTCCAGCGATGAAATGTTTTCACCTCCCGAAATAATCACATCTTTAGAGCGGTCAGTGATTTTTGCATAACCATCAGGTTGGCATACTGCCAGATCGCCAGTATGGAACCAGCCACCGGCAAAGGCTTCTGCAGTTGCTTCCGGATTCTTTAAATAACCTTTCATGACGATGTTGCCACGGAACATGATTTCACCCATGGTCTGACCATCATGTGGCACTTCCTGCATAGTGTCAGGATCAAGTACTTTCATGCCATCTTGCAGCGGATATGGTACACCTTGACGAGAATGCAATTGCGCCTGCTCCTGAATCGACAGATCTGACCAGCCTGCCTGAGACGCACAGAGCGCAGAAGGGCCGTAGGTCTCAGTTAGACCATAGACATGAGTCACATTAATACCGATATTGCGCATGCCCTCAATGATTGCAGCAGGAGGCGCAGCACCGGCTACCATCACTTCGACACGATGATCAAACTTAGTCTTTTTCTCTTCAGGGGTATTGATCAGCATCGACAGCACAATGGGTGCACCGCAGAAATAATCCACTTTATGTTCAGCAATCAGCTTAAAGATCAGTTCCGGATCAACTTTACGTAAACAGACGTTCGTACCGCCATTGGCTGCCATGGTCCAGGCAAAGCACCAGCCATTACAGTGGAATAGCGGTAAGGTCCATAAGTAAGTGGCACGTGGCATCATGCCACAGGCAATGATATTACTGGCTGCATTAATATAGGCGCCACGGTGATGGTAAACCACGCCTTTCGGGTTACCTGTGGTTCCAGAAGTGTAGTTCAGGCTAATCGCATTCCATTCATCATCCGGTAAATGCCATTCAAAATTGGCATCGCCTTGAGCCAGCCAGTCTTCATATTCAATCTGGCCGATACGGGTATCTTCACCCTCGAATTCTTCATCAGTCACGTCAATCACATAAATGTCTTGCTGTGGAACCAATGCCAAAGCTTCTGTTGCAACTGCGGAAAATTCTGGATCGACCAGCAGTACTTTGGTCTCAGCATGTTCCAGCATGAACGCCAATGTTTTGGCATCCAGACGGGTATTTAAAGTATTCAGGACCGCACCCGCCATTGGCACAGCAAAGTGTGCTTCGATCATCGCAGGTACGTTTGGCAGTAAAACTGAAACGGTGTCATTTTTACCGATGCCTAAATTCTGGAGCTGGTGGGCAAACTGACGGCAACGATTGTATTTTTCACGCCAGGTAATACGACGCTTACCATGAATGATCGCATTTTGATTCGGGTAGATATAAGCCGCGCGATCGAGATAGCGTAAAGGTGACAGCGCTACAAAATTGGCAGGGGTGCGCGGTAATTCATCGTATGCCTTAACCATTGTAAAACTCCGTTCTATATTTATTTTTCATATCCTGTTAAAAAAGATATGCAATTCTTGGAAGTCTTGCAGTTATGCTTTAGTCGAGTGCGAATGTATAATTTTAAAAATTTAAATAATTGAATATTAATAAAATTATTTTTAAGCACCGATTTTTTTGAACCTATGGGTTCCCATATTTGCCTTTTTAGGTATTTTACTCTAAATGGGTGTTAAATATAGCCTCAGCCAAGGAATAATAATGAAAATACAACAGGCGGATGCAACATGGCGCAACTGGTCAGGAAGCCAGTACAGTTCTCCTCAAATTTTTGAGCCTAAAGAAATCAATGAATTACAAAATCTGGTGAAGTCACATGCGCAGATTCGTGTGGTGGGTGCAGGACATTCATTCAGTGCGCTAGCCAAAACCGATGAGGTATTGATTCGTCTGGATCATTTCAAAGGCGTGATAGATGCAGATGAAGCGACAGCTCAATGTACTGTACAGGCAGGTACACGTTTATATGAGCTGGGTGAATATCTGGTTCCTCTTAATCAGGCTTTGATCAATCAAGGCGATATTGATCAGCAAAGTCTGGCGGGTGCCATCTCGACCGGTACGCATGGCACGGGAATTGATTTACCGTGTTTGTCTGCTTTCGTTCAAGGCTTTGAATTACTGACTGCAGATGGCGAATTATTGCAATGTGATGAGCAGCAAAATATGGAAATTTTTCAGGCAGGGCGGGTAGCACTGGGCAGTCTCGGAATACTCACCAAAATCACCTTGCAAAATCAGCCGCTTTATAAATTAAAAGAACAGATCCGGTTGTGTTCATTAAAAGACATATTTTCCAATATCGATCAATGGAAACATCAGCATCGACATCTTGAGTTTTGGGCTTTTCTGTATGCTGATCAGGTCATGCTGAAAACGCTGGATGAAACGGATGAATGCATTCAGCCGAGAAAAGAAAGCTGGCCATCAGAAGATAGTTTATTAATGTTGTGCTCGGAATTGACAAGGTTATTGCCGTCTACCAATCCTTATCTGCAAAAGCTGCTCGGTGTTTTTGTCAAACCGACCTGTTTTGTGGATTGGTCCAGTCAGATTTTTCCCACACCGCGTAATACCCGATTTAATGAAATGGAATACCAGATTCCGGTCGAACTAGGTTTGCAGTGTCTGGAAGAAGTGCTGCATTGTTTAAGGCAGCATCGTGTGCCGATGTTCTTTCCGATCGAGTTTCGTTATGTCAAAGCGGATGACATCTGGCTCAGTCCGTTCTATCAGCGGGATTCAGTTTCAATTTCTATCCATCAGTTTTATAAGCAGGATTATCACGTCATTTTTAATCTAGTGGAACCGATTTTTCAGAAATATCAGGGGCGACCGCATTGGGGCAAATTACATAGCATGCATGCTGCATCACTGCGCGATTTATATCCAAAATGGCCTGAATTTATAGCGCTACGTCAGCAGCTGGATCCGCAGAAAAAATGGCTGAATCCCTACTTGAAACAACTGTTTCTGGCTAAGTAGCAGGAGTAGAAGATGCGATCAACTTATTTTCAGCAACTGACTCAAGACCTAAAACAGCAGGGTACAGGTACACCACAACTGATTCTGGATTTGGTTCAGTATCAGCATAATCTGGATGTTGTGCAGGCAAAACTACCTCCGCAGTTAAAGCCTCGTCTGGTGGTGAAATCTCTGTCCAGTACTGAGTTGCTTCAATTCGCTAGTGAAAAGCTGAATACCCAGCGTTTTATGGTATTTCATCTGCCACATCTTCGGGAAATTATCGGAGCATTTGAGCAAGCGGACATTCTACTCGGTAAGCCAATGCCGGTTCATGCAGCGCAGCGCTTTTATCAAAGCTGGTTTGGTCAAATGGACTTAAATACTCAAGTAAATATTCAATGGCTGATCGATAGTCAGGCACGTCTGGAGCAGTATCTGCAACTCGCCCAAAGTCTGAATCTTTGCCTGAATGTGAATATTGAAATTGATGTGGGGCTGCATCGCGGAGGGGTGAACAGTCAGGAACAGTTCGTAGCCCTACTCAAGCTGATTCAGCAGCATCCTTTGTCTCTAAAATTCTCCGGATTAATGGGCTACGATGCGCATGTAGCTAAACTGCCAAAAATTCTTAAAAGTCCTAAAAAAAGTTATCAACAATCACAGCAGATTTATCAAAAATTCAAGATGACGCTGCAGCAATTTCCTGATTTATGGCATGAAAACCTATGTTTTAATGGTGGCGGCAGTCCGACCTTTATGCAGCATTGCCAGCAGAGTGTTTGTAATGATCTGACTTTTGGTTCCATGCTACTTAAACCCAGTGACTTCGATCTGAAAAATCTCTCTGCTTTAAAATGTGCCTTGTGGATTGCCACACCAATTTTAAAAGTGTTGCCTTATGGCCAGATTCCCGGTCTGGAAGTATTTAATTATCTACCGCATCAGTATAAAGCATTATTTATTTATGGTGGCTACTGGCAGGCGGACTATTATTTTCCAGAAAAAAGCCAGCTGCATGTTTTATATGGACGCAGTAGCAATCAGGAAATGGTTCTGGTACCGAAATCTTGCGAACTGAAAGTTGATGATTATGTGTTTTTAAGGCCGACCCAAAGTGAAGCCATCATTCCCCAGTTTTCTCACCTGTATGTCTATGCTGAAAGGCAATTTGAAGCGTGGCAAACCTTTAGAGAATAAATAATTCTTGAGCGAATAATGATCTTAACTCGTTGCAGCTCAAAAGAACTTTTTGGTGATAAATCCTATTTTTATTAGGGAAAAGGTTTAATCATTGGCTCAAGCCGTGTAAAATTCTAGGCGATTTTTTATTTATCCACCGTTTTTATCTTTTGAGGTTCTCCCTCGATCATAATCTCGCGGTGACATGCTCCATGGTACGGGGCATCACTCCTTAAGGATTTCATATGCCAATTATCACTTTGCCAAATGGCGATCAAAAACAGTTTGATCACGCCGTATCTGTGATGGAAGTTGCTCAAAGCATCGGTCCTGGTCTTGCAAAAAATACCGTTGCAGGTCGTGTAAACGATCGTCTAGTGGACGCGTGCGATCTGATTACTGAAGACGCAACCTTACAAATCATCACGCCTAAAGATGAAGAAGGTGTCGAAATTATTCGTCACTCTTGCGCACACTTGGTGGGTCATGCCGTTAAGCAATTGTTCCCAGAAGCAAAGATGGTCATTGGTCCAGTCATTGAAGAAGGTTTCTACTATGACATCTGGATGCCACGTCCATTTACTTTAGATGACATGGCTGCGATTGAAGAGCGTATGAAAAAGCTCATCGATCAAGACTATGATGTCGTGAAAAAAATGACTCCGCGTGATGAAGTGATTGCAGAATTCACAGCCCGTGGTGAAGAATACAAATTGCGCCTGATCGCAGACATGCCTGAAGAAACTCAAATGGGCCTGTACTACCATCAGGACTATCTGGATATGTGCCGTGGTCCGCACGTACCAAATACCAAATTCTTAAAATCATTCAAGCTGACTAAAATCTCTGGTGCTTACTGGCGCGGTGATGCGAAAAACGAACAGCTGCAACGTATTTATGGTACAGCTTGGGCGGATAAGAAACAGCTCGCAGCTTATATCAAGCGTATTGAAGAAGCTGAAAAACGCGATCACCGTAAAATTGGTAAAGCCTTAGACTTGTTCCATATGCAGGAAGAAGCACCAGGTATGGTGTTCTGGCATCCAAACGGCTGGACCATTTACCAAGTGCTTGAACAATACATGCGTAAAGTTCAGCAAGAAAATGGTTACCTTGAAATCCGTACACCACAAGTGGTGGATTTCACGCTTTGGGAAAAATCAGGTCACGCAGCGAACTATGCTGAAAACATGTTTACGACTCATTCAGAGAACCGTAACTACGCTGTAAAACCGATGAACTGTCCTTGTCACGTGCAAGTGTTCAACCAGGGCTTAAAATCATATCGTGATCTTCCAATCCGTTTAGCGGAGTTTGGTTCATGTCACCGTAACGAGCCATCGGGTTCTTTACACGGCATCATGCGTGTACGTGGTTTTACCCAAGATGATGCGCATATTTTCTGTACTAAAGAACAAATCGGTACTGAAGTTGCAGACTTTATCAAATTGACACTAGACGTATACAAAGATTTTGGCTTTGAAGAAGTACAAATGAAGTTATCTACACGTCCTGAAAAACGTGTGGGTGATGATGCACTTTGGGATATGGCAGAAAAATCTTTGGCAGATGCTTTAGATGCTGCTGGCCTAGATTGGGATTTACAACCAGGTGAAGGTGCATTCTACGGTCCGAAGATCGAATTCTCATTGAAAGACTGCTTAGGCCGAATCTGGCAGTGTGGTACCATTCAATGTGACTTCAACCTTCCAGAACGTCTGGATGCCTCTTATGTTACTGAAGACAACGATCGTGATCAGCCTGTGATGTTGCACCGTGCAATTCTTGGCAGTTTCGAACGTTTTATTGGTATACTGATTGAACACTACGCGGGCTTTATGCCACCTTGGTTATCACCAGTGCAAGCGTGTGTCATGAATATTACTGATGCTCAAGCCGAGGCTTGTGAGTCAGTCGTCGCGAAACTTAAAGAAAACGGAATTCGTGCAATTTCTGACTTGAGAAATGAGAAAATCGGCTTTAAGATTCGTGAACGTACTTTAGAGCGTATTCCTTACTTATTGGTACTTGGGGACCGTGAGGTAGAGGAAGGTACTGTGAATGTCCGTACCCGCTCAGGAAAAAATTTGGGTACTATGTCAATCGATGCTTTCGTTGACTTAGTAAAAGCAGCCGTTGCCGAACGCGGCCGGTACATTGTGGAGTAACAGCGATTAAACAGCCTGACCGTAATCAACAGGGCGGTAATAAATCAAACCGTCCTGCCTTGAATGATGAAATTCGTGCTAAAGAAGTTCGTCTTGTAGACGAAAATGGTGAGCAAAAAGGTATTGTAAGCCTTGCGGAAGCATTGCGCGCAGCAGAAAATGTTGAGCTTGATCTTGTTGAGATCGTAGCCAATGCTGAGCCACCTGTTTGCAAAATCATGGACTTCAATAAGCATTTGTTTGATCTGAAACAAAAGCAGAAAGAAGCGAAGAAAAAACAACATCAAGTCCAGGTGAAAGAAATCAAGCTACGTCCTGCGACAGATGTAGGTGATTACAACGTAAAATTACGTGCAATCATCAAATTCCTTGAAGAAGGAAACAAGGTTAAAATTACCCTGCGTTTCCGTGGTCGTGAAATGGCTCACCAGCAACTGGGTCTGGCTCAACTGCAAAAAGTTGAAGCAGACGTCGTTGAATATGGTGTTGTTGAACAAGCACCAAAAATGGAAGGTCGTCAAATGGGTATGCTGCTTGGTCCTAAAAAGAAAAAGTAAGCATCTCTTGATGAAAAAAGCCCTGCATTTGCAGGGCTTTTTTATGAGGTAACTTAATTTTTTATTGAGTAGGGTAGGATTTTCCTGCTTCTACAATCGGAATATTGGCCTCAGTGGGTACATAAATTATTTGTTGAATACGACCTTCACGTAGGGCTTCACCAAATGCACCAATAAATTCCTGCTTGCGATATTCAGGATAATCTTTAGCTGCCTGCCCAACGAGTTTAATAGCTTCTGCACGCAGTTTGGCACTTTCCAGTTCCGCTTTTGCAACTTGCACTTGAATCATTTTAGATTGTTCTGCTTCAGCCAATGCTGCCTGACCATCCATCCCTTGTTTCCAAACTTTATAATGTGGCCAGCCAAACAATAGCAGTAAAATGACAATCAATAAAAAGAACAGCAAGCCCAATAGCATGAATGGACTTAGGGCGTTGCGACGGACATAATTCATAGTGCACCTACGGCAGATTTTTTTATCTATGGTATTTATTGAATGTTTTATTCTGTTTCAGAAAAGCATAGCCGAAATTTTATGTAAATCAACTATATGTGGTGATAGGGGAAAGTCCCAACCAGAACACCATTTTTTAATAACTGCTTTTTATCCTTTGGAATCTGATGAGATAAATTTCTTTCAGCTTAAACCATATAGTTAAAAGTGTTTTTGAATCAGCTTTTATGATCTTAAATTCCAAGCACTGTGCATGGCCTGAATAATTTCTTTAGCTTGCTGACGGGAAAACATCGATAAATGAATCCGGAATAATCTTAAACAGAGCCGGTCGCGCCAACTGGACTGACAAAGAATAAAATCGAGAGTGCCATCTCGCTGATTAATTTGATGAGCGGGAAGTCTGGTTAGCCAGCGTTTGGTACGTGCCTTAATTGAATCATATTGAGGATTGATAAAGCTATAATGGACGGCTTCACGATATAAACACAGGCTGATCCGGTAACCTGCCAAAGTGTAATAAATTGTCCGCGAGGTGATTTTTAGTTTAATGCTATATACCAAGAGCGATAGCATCAGGAAACCCAGCATATAGCCATAAAAGCTTGGAGACTCCTGCCATAAAAATACCAATCCTCGAATAAAACTGGAAGGAGGATCTGGAGTATGAAGGTATAAGGTCATCAAAATCCCAATGGGATAGCAAAGAAGGAGAAGTCCCATATGTTTCATCGTCTGGGCACTTTGATGAAACAGAATAATATCTGATGTGCTCATATTATTATTTTTATAAGGAGTGAAAATTGAACACTTTCAAGCTTAAGGATTCTGTCCTAAAAAAGAAAGACCCATTCGGGTCTTTCTTTTGGCAGGTGATTAGCTTTGCTGCTCTTTAGATTCATTTTTTTCAGCTAACAGTTTTTTGCCAATCGGAATCTGACGAGGCAATTTTTCTTCTGGCACATTGCGCTGCAATTCGATTTTCAATAAACCATTTTCAAATTCAGCTTGTTGTACCTCTACATGTTCATCCAGTCTTAAAGACAATTTGAATGAACGGTGGGCGATGCCTTTATGCAGGAATTCCACAGTCGTATCTGAATTTTCTTCCACCGCTTTACCGCTAATGGTCAGAACCTGATTTTCCAGATTGATCTCTAGCTGATCTTCATTGAATCCGGCAGCAGAAACCACAATGCGGTAATTGTTGTCGCCGGTTTTTTCAATGTTGTAATGTGGATAGTTCGGTGCCTCACTTTGCATTGCATAATCAAAAAGGTCATTAAAGCGGTCAAAACCGATACTACGACGGAATAGTGGGCTAAGACTGAAATTGCTCATTGATCTTACCTCCTGATCTCAGAAAAGTTTTTTAAACAACATGCAATTCTTCAATATGAACTCAGTGATTAGAAACAATCTCCTGAATAGATCATTGCTCTATTTCTAATATAGGATTGAGGCGAAGTTTTTCAAGCCTCAAGATATTAAAAATATTTGAACCCATCTTGAGCTAAAAATAATGCTTTGAATTTAGCGATTTTACTGCTGAATCTATAACAAAATATGCGGAAGTAAGGCTTTAAATCATGCTATAACTAGATCAAATTTCAATAATGTCATGTAAAAACGAAAAGGTAACAGGTAATAACATGATTGATCTCTATTATTGGGGAACGCCCAATGGCCATAAAATTACCATCGCATTAGAAGAAATGGGTTTGGAATATAAAATTTTCCCGATCAATATTCTGGAAAATGACCAGTTTCAACCTGATTTTTTACGTATCTCTCCAAATAACAAAATTCCTGCGATTGTGGATCAGGATGGCCCGCGTGGTGAACCGATTTCAGTCTTTGAATCTGGCGCGATTCTGCAATATTTGGGTCGTAAAACCGGCCTGTTTTATCCGGATGATGAGCAGCAACGTGTTGAAGTTGAGCAATGGCTGATGTGGCAAATGGGTGGCTTGGGTCCGATGCTGGGGCAGAATCATCACTTTAGCCGTTTTGCTCCTGAGCGTATCCCATATGCTACTGATCGTTATGTTAATGAAACCAAGCGTCTATACGGGGTTCTGAACAAACAGCTGATTGGTCAGAAATATGTAGCTGGTGAGTATTCGATTGCGGATATGGCTATTTTGCCATGGGTGCTACGTCATGAATGGCAGCAGATTGATCTGGCTGATTATCCGGAAGTACAGGAATATGTGACACGCCTGACTGCGCGTCCAGCGGTGCAAAGAGCGTTAGCAATACAGGTCAGATAAGTCTGGCCTTTGTGCTAAACTAGATAAAAGTAGATTAAACCACCTTTGGGTGGTTTTTTATTGGGTGAGTATATGAAAGATTTTTTCCTGAACTTTACTAAAATCGTGGAAACGAATCCTCGAATTTACTGGAGTATTATTTTCGGTATCGCAGCTTGTCTGCTGCTGTTCGTTGCTGAAATTGTGCATGTGGATCAGGTGATCAGTGCCTTGAATACCAAAGATCGTCAGATTTTAAATACAGCGCTTGAGCCGATCACCCAGAAATATCAATGGTCACGTATTTTGGTCATGGTTATGGCTATAGTCTGGGCGAATTGGGAATATCTTAAAGCCAAGAAAAAACTGGGTTTAAGCCGTTAGTCTCGGGATGTCCCTGTTTCTGCTCTTTCTTGCCGCTTTTGGTGCAGCCACTTTATTACCGCTGCAGTCGGAAGCAGTTTTGCTGGGTTTATTATGGCAAGGGAGCTATTCGGCGGCCTTGCTCATCATGATCGCAAGTGCTGGAAATATCTTGGGTTCCTGTGTGAACTGGTATCTGGGGTTCAAAATTGAGCAATATAAGCATAAAAAATGGTTTCCAGTCTCTGAGCAGCAGATGCTTAAAGCTCAAAGTACCTATCAGAAATACGGCTATTGGTCATTATTGCTGAGCTGGGTGCCGATTATTGGCGATCCAATTACATTAATTGCCGGTTTGCTTAAGGAAAATTTTACCCGTTTTATCTTGATAGTCAGTATTGCCAAAATTGGACGTTATCTGTTTGTCTATTGGGCTTATGCGATGTTTTAAAAAAAGAGGCATAAAGCCTCTTTTTATTTATATTCATCATTAGTGCGCAGAATTTTCTTGATTGAAAAACCTTTGCACATCAGAACTAAAAATTATTTTTCATTTCCTTTGGTAATATCAACTCCAAACAGGTCCTTGGTTCTCGCCCAGCTGATGGCAACTACCAGTAGGGTCATGCTGCCACCAAACACTGTAGCCATAATCGTGCCCATATATCTCGCAGCCAGACCAGACTCAAAAGCACCCAGTTCATTGCTGGATGAGACAAACATGCCGTTTACTGCAGCAACCCGGCCACGCATATTATCGGGTGGATAAATCTGTAAAATCGTTTGGCGAATCACTACAGAAATACTGTCACAGGCGCCGGTCATGGCAAGAGCAAACAGAGATAGCCACATTGAGTTGGAAAAAGCGAATAGCAAGGTAAAGACACCGAAACCTGCGACTGCAAGCAGCATATTACGCCAGGCATGTTGCGTAGGCGGAAAACGGGTCAGGGCAATCATGGTTATCAGTGCGCCAATTGAAGGAGCAGCCCGTAAATAACCCAAACCTTCAGGACCAACTTTTAGAATATCCTCTGCAAAAATCGGTAAGAGGGCAATCACCCCACCAAACAATACCGAAACCAGATCTAGGGAAATTGACCACAGTACAATTTTGCTGTTCCAGATAAAACGGAAACCATCACCCAGACTATGCAGGACATTTTCAGTTTCAATTTTAGGAAAATCGCGCTTTTGCAATAAGTTAATCAGAACAAAACAGATGCTGACCAGTACTGCGACAGTTAGAAGACTGGTTTCCCGACCTAAAAACGCCAGCATAAAACCACCGAGCATCGGCCCGATAATTACACCACTTTGCCAGCCAATTGTGGTCCAAGTTGCACCATTGGCATAGAGTGCACGTGGAATAAGAAAGGGTTTTAGTGAAGTTGCTGAAGGATTATAAAAGCCACGAATGGTACCCAGACAGAAAATGACGGCATAAATTCCCCAAGATAATTGACTGGTGCTGAGGTTTCCCAAACCGTGATAATGAAACAGTGACCAGAGAATGACAGGCATCGGAATGGCAAAAAATAAACAGATTTTCATAATAGTCTGCTTATTAAAACGATCCGCAACATATCCACCCCATAAAGAAAGGGAAATAAATGGAATCGCCTCTGCCAGACCAATCAGTCCTAAGGTCAGCGGGTCTTTGGTAATCTGATATAGTGAATAGGCAACAATAATTTCCTGAATCAGAATGGCTAAAGTCAGGCAAAACTGATTTAAGGTAACAATAGAAAAGTCTCGGTAACGGAGTGCGGCAAATGCATCGGGCTGAATGTGCATAAAGAGCTGTAACTGAAAAAATTGACAAATTATAAAGTGATATCGCAAGCAGTATATAAATTCATCATTCAATTCTTATCGTAAAAAATGCTAAGTTTGCAGATTCATCAAGAAAAAAAGACTAGTGCTTTTGTTTTAAGCAAAGATGCATTAGAATATCGGCTCCCTTACCTGCAGGGCGTTCTTGCAATGGTGCAGACGTGCCGAACAGGTGTTCAAAAGAGGTTGTTATGCCTAAGATGAAAACTCGCCGTGGTGCAGCTAAACGCTTCAAAGCGACTGCTAACGGTTTTAAGCGTAAACAAGCGTTCAAACGCCACATTTTGACCAAAAAATCTGCTAAGCGTATTCGTCAATTGCGCGGCTGTGTAATGGTTCACGTAAGTGACGTTGCTTCAGTTCGTCGTATGTGCCCGTACATCTAAGGAGATTATAAATGGCTCGTGTAAAACGTGGTGTACAGGCTCATCGCCGTCACAAAAAAATTCTTGCTCGCGCTAAAGGTTACTATGGTGCTCGTTCACGCGTTTACCGCGTAGCGTTCCAAGCGGTAATCAAAGCTGGTCAATACGCTTACCGTGACCGTCGTCAGAAGAAACGTCAATTCCGTGCTCTATGGATTGCGCGTATCAACGCTGGTGCACGTCAAAACGGTTTATCGTACAGCCGTATGATCGCTGGCTTGAAAAAAGCTCAGGTTATCATCGACCGTCGCGTACTTGCTGACATCGCTATGCATGACGCAGTTGCGTTTGCAGCTCTAGCTTCTAAAGCTAAAGATGCGTTGGCTGCATAAGTCTTTATGACTTAGAAAAAAGACCGCTTTTAGCGGTCTTTTTTTGTGCGGAAACCTAATATTAGAGAATAATAAATGGAATTACTATTAGAAAAATATAAGGTAATATCAATAACTTGGATTTTATTTGCGTTACTTTATCTGTTATTAACATCAGATTGTTATAACTTGTTAAGTCAAAATTGTAAGTTAATCCCACCTAATGAAATGGGAGATTTTTTGTCAGGTTTTTTTGCGCCTTTGGCTTTTTTAGGCCTTATAGTGACGATCTATCAACAGAAAATAGATTCTCAAGCTTTATTAAAAATTGAAATTGAAAGGAATAAAGTCTTAGAACCCCATTTCATTCTAAATATAGAAAATTATAAAAGAGTTGATGTTGAACAAGTTGAAAATCCTGGATATTGGCTAGGCTTAGATGTGGCATTGTTTAATACAAGAGGGACAGCTATTGATACCAAAGTTTTTGTAAAAAGAAACGGGGTTTATACACAGTTTGGCGAACCCATAAATGTAATTGAAAGATTTGAGAAAAAGGAGATTCAACTACATTTAATTTATATCACTCCTCCTATGACGAAAAATCAAAAAATAGTAGAAAATATTCGTATTGATGCAATGGGTGAAACAGGTGAAAAATTTGAATACTATTTCAATCTAATAATATTAGAAATTAATGAAACAACTGTATTAGAGGGATTTAAACCATTAGGTATTGATTTCAAAAACTATTATTCATTTATCGTAGAAAGAATAATAAATGAATAATAAATTTTATAATCGAAGTCTATAAACCTTTAGATTAAAGCCCGAAATAGTAGCCAATCAGACAGATCACAATCGTGATCAGAATTAGTTTGATCACACTTGAAGCACCGGTTTTATGATGACTTTGTGGTCGCTCAGCTTTAGAAACTTTGACCGCTCGATCTTCAGTATTCATGCCTGCAAAAGGATCAGGCGCCACTTTAGGAGTGAGTTGTGCGGTTTTATAATGATTGGCCACTTTCACAATGAACTTGGCACTGATTTCATCGATTTTTTGTGCAAAGTGGCGCAGATTTAATTGCTGCTCTGGATTCAGTACCTGACCATCATCGTTATAAGGGTGTTGAATCTTTGTCTGAATAAAATCACTTAATGCATCCAGACGGTACAAGGTCTGATGAGCATAATCAGATGAATAATCCGTTGGAATCAAAGCTAGGTGACTCGGATTTTCTGCATGAGACTGAATCGTTGGGGTAGTACCGTAATAAGGCAAACCAGTATAAGCAGGCTCAGTGAATCCTTGAGCTAAATGATGTTCAAATAATTCCTGTTCAGTATAGGTATGAATATCATCCCAGTTTGGCTGCACCAGATCAGCATCAATTCTTTTGGCTAGTTTACTATTGAGTTCATAACGCCAGAATACTTCATGACGTAAAGGTGACTGTTGGGCTTCTGGTGCTTCATAATCATTATCAGCGGTATACCATTCAGCCAGCTCCTTACCGATCATCCAGGCAGTTTTACCTTGAGCATGATGACTGATAATCACATGAGCCAAAGGAATCAGCTCGACATTGGCATTAGGATTATTTTCATCTTCCAGCAAGTGTGAAGAATGTAGACTAATACGACGAACACCTTGTTTTTTCAGACCTTCTAACCAGATTTGAAAGTGCTGTGCCAGTAAATGCTGGGAAATCAGATCACGGAAAGTTAAATGGTGCTGATTAAAAATGGAGTGATTCAGCCAGCGGCTGAAACTGAGATCCTGAGTTAAAAACTCATTGCCATAAGTGACGAGGGTCAGTTGCTGTTTCCAAATTTGATCGAGTGCCATAGTGATTTGATCTGATTGATATTATGTTTATCTTATACTTTTTATAATTCATGATGCTATTCTAATTTTCATTAAAAGCGCACTTCATCAACTCGCCTAAAAACTGTTAGAATATGGGGTTTTTAAAAATATTTCTAACCTGTTGCTTTGAGAGTTACTATGTCACTGGAAGCCCTGACCACTGAAGCGCTCGCTGCGATTGCAGCAGCTCAAGACCTTGCTGCACTTGATCAAGTACGAGTGCAATTTACGGGGAAAAAAAGCCAGCTCGCGGAACAATCTAAGTCGCTGGGGAAAATGGATCCTGAACAACGTAAAGCGTTTGGGGCACAAATTCATGCAGTTCGTGAAGCCATCACAAGTGCTTTGACACAACGTCAGGCTGAACTGCAAAAAGCTGCACTAGAACAAAAGCTTGCTAGTGAAACAATTGATATTACCTTGCCCGGTCGTGGCCAACAGGTGGGCAGCATCCACCCAGTGACCCAAGTACAAGAACGTATCTGTCAATTCTTTACCAAAGCAGGGTTTACAGTAGCGACTGGTCCAGAAGTTGAAGATGACTATCACAACTTCGAAGCATTGAATATTCCAGGCCATCACCCTGCACGTGCCATGCACGACACTTTCTATTTTGATGTGAACCATCTGCTACGTACCCATACTTCGGGTGTACAGATCCGTACCATGGAAACCCAGCAGCCACCAATTCGTATCGTGTGCCCAGGCCGTGTATACCGTTGTGACTCTGACCAGACGCATTCACCAATGTTCCACCAGATTGAAGGCTTATACGTTGCTGAAAATACCAGCTTTGCTGAATTAAAAGGTTTATTGGTAAACCTGCTAAACGAATTCTTCGAAAAAGATTTGAAAGTGCGTTTCCGTCCGTCTTATTTCCCGTTCACTGAGCCAAGTGCTGAAGTGGACATTATGGATGAGCGTGGCAAATGGTTAGAAGTTTTGGGTTGCGGTATGGTGCATCCAAATGTACTTCGCGCTGCGGGTATTGATCCAGACAAATACAAAGGCTTTGCATTTGGTTTAGGTGTAGAACGTTTTGCAATGTTGCGTTATGGCATTAATGACCTGCGTATGTTCTATCAAAACGATGTGCGTTTCTTACGCCAGTTTGCTTAAGAGATTTGATAGCCTCTTCTTATAAAGTTGAGTGGCTAAAACATATTAATTTTTAGATTTAGAAATCCCCCTAAATCCCCCTTTGTAAAAGGGGGACTTACACGAAACAAGATAGGGTGTGGGATTTCCCCTCTTTGAAAAAGAGGGGCTAGGGGAGATTAAGGAAATGAATGTATGAAAATTAGCGAAAATTGGCTGCGCACATGGGTTAACCCAGCCATCGATAGCGAAAAACTGTCTGACCAACTGACTATGCTGGGCTTGGAAGTAGATGATTTGTCTCCAGCCGCAAAACCCTTCACAGGTGTGGTTGTGGGTGAAGTCCTGACTGTCGAACAGCATCCTGATGCAGATCGCTTACGTGTAACGACTGTGAACATTGGTTCAGGTGAGCCTTTGCAAATCGTGTGTGGTGCACCTAACGTACGTGCCGGTATGAAAGCGCCTGTTGCGACCATCGGTGCAGTTCTGCCAGGCGATTTTAAAATCAAGAAAGGCAAACTGCGTGGTGTTGAATCACAAGGTATGTTATGCGGCGCTTCAGAAATCGATCTTGAAGACAAAATTGATGGTCTATTAGAGCTTCCTGCAGATGCACCAGTCGGTGTCAATGTTCGTGAATATTTAGACCTTGATGACAACGTGATTGATATCAGCATCACCCCGAACCGTGGTGACTGTTTCAGCATTCGCGGGATCGCACGTGAAATTGGTGTAATTAACCAATTGCCTGTCACTGCACCTGAAATTAAAGAAGTTGCAGCAACTCTTGCAGATGAGAAGAAAGTCGTTGTTGAAACTGAAGGTTGTGCACGTTACCTCGGTCGTGTGATCAAAAACGTCAATACCAAAGCACCAACCCCTGAGTGGATGGAACGAGCTTTAGTACGTGCCGGTATCCGTCAGCACAGTATTCTGGTCGACATCACCAACTATGTATTGATGGAACTGGGTCAACCTCTGCATGCCTTTGATGGTGGCAAGGTTCAAGGTTCAGTACATGTACGTCAAGCGACTGCAGGTGAAAAACTGGTTCTATTAAATGAACAGGAAGTGGAACTGCAAGACGACGTGATGGTAATCGCAGATGATGAAAAAGCATTAGCGATTGCAGGGATTATGGGGGGCCTGTCTTCATCAGTAACTGATGAAACTACTGAAATCTTCCTGGAATCAGCATTTTTCGCGCCATTGCATATTGCTGGCCGTGCTCGTCGTTTCGGTCTGCATACTGATGCATCACAACGTTATGAACGTGGTGTAGACTTTGAACTTCCTATGATCGCAATGCACCGTGCTTCTCAGTTGATTGCTGAGCTTGCAGGCGGTGAGTTTGGTCCAATCATTGTAGCTGAAAAATCAGAGCTGTTACCAAAACGTGAAGCGATTGAGCTAGAACAAGCTCAAGTCGATCAATTATTAGGTTATACAGTTGAATCAGATTTCATTACAGATGCTTTAACGCGTTTAGGTTGTGAAGTGACTGTAAAAGCTGAAGGCCAGTGGTCAGTGGTTCCTCCATCACACCGTTATGATATGGCAATTTACCAAGACCTGATTGAAGAAGTTGCCCGTATTCACGGTTATGACAATATTCAAATCAGCCTACCGGTCATTGATGTGAAGTTGGCGAAATATGAAGATCAATTCGAACTGACTCAGCTTCGTCAAACAGCCGTGACCTTGGGTTATCAGGAAGCGATCAGCTTCAGTTTTGCTGACCTGAAACTGGAAAAACAGCTGAATCCAGCGGTGAATCCATTGGCTTTGGCGAACCCAATTTCAAGCGATTTGGCAGTGATGCGTTCAACTTTACTGTCTAGCCTGATTCCATGCGTACAGTACAATGTCAACCGCCAGCAGAACCGTGTACGTTTCTTCGAACTCGGTCTGCGTTTTGATTACCAGAATGCGGCTTTGATTCATGATCTGAAACAGATTCCAACTTTTGCCTTGATTGCCACAGGTTCACGTACACCTGAAACCTGGCATGGTAAAGCGCAGCCAATGGATTTCTTTGACTTCAAAGGTGATATTGAGGAAATTCTGGCAGCTGCGCGTCTGAATGTAGAATATGTACGTTCTGAACGTAGCTGGTTACATCCTGGTCAATCTGCTGAAATTCTAGTGAATGGTCAGTCAATTGGTTACTTAGGTCGTTTACATCCCTCACTTGAAGATGAACTCGATTTGGCGACGACTTGGGTCGCTGAATTAGATCAATCGGCTGTTTTGCAAACTTATGTATCTAATTTTACAGAATTATCACGTTTTCCATCGGTTCGACGTGATATTGCGCTTTTAATTAGTGATAAGATTAATGTTAGCGAAATTCAGGGACTTATCGAAAAAACAGGTGGAGAGCTTCTAGGCTCGACATGGTTGTTCGATGTGTACACTGGACAAGGAGTAGAAGAAGGGAAACGCTCACTGGCATTTGCACTTCTCTGGCAGCATCCAAGCCGTACACTGGAAGATGCTGAAATTAAATCAGGTATGGATAATATCCTTCAGGTGTTGGAAAACACTTACCAAGCGACATTGAGGGCTTCATGACAGCATTAACAAAAGCAGAAATGGCTGATCATTTAAGTGAGCTCACGAGTTTAAACCGTCGTGAAGCTAAACAAATGGTCGAGTTGTTTTTCGACGAGATTAGCCAAGCGCTAATCTCGGGCGAACAAGTAAAATTATCGGGTTTCGGTAACTTTGAGTTACGTGATAAGCGCCAACGTCCAGGCCGTAATCCGAAGACGGGTGAAGAGATTCCGATTTCTGCACGCCGTGTTGTTACGTTCCGCGCGGGGCAGAAGTTCCGTCAACGTGTGGGGAATGAGCAGATCAATTGATCTGCTTTTTTTCATTTAAAAATTTTATTTTTTTAATCTTTTATATTTCTAAACAAAAAAAAGAGAGCCAAAGGCTCTCTTTTTTTGTACTGAATAATCGTAAAGATTATTGAGCAGCAGCTTCAGAAGCAGCAGTAGCTTGAGCAGCAGCGTCAGTAGCAACAGCAGCAGCAGCGTCAGCTTCAGCAACAGCAGCAGCGTCAGAAGCAGCAACTTCAGAAGTAGCTTCTACAGCAGCAGCGTCAGCAGCAGCTTCAGCTTCAGAAGCAGCTTCTACAGCTTCAGATGCAGCTTGGTTAGCGTCAGCAGCAGCGTCGTCAGCTTTTTTAGCACAACCAACGAAAGCTAAAGTAGTAGCAACTGCAGCAGCAATAGCGATTTTTTTGAATAACATGGCATCACTCTCTAAAAAATTGAGATTAAAAAAAACCAAAGTCAGGCTGTAATATGCTTTTATTATTCCTAATAGTGTTAGGGACTAACAACGCAGGAGCAGTCTAACTGGTCTGCAAATATGCTATCACTGCGCATTTTTAATTGCTACTAGGGGAGCATCAAAAACAGCGAAAAAACGATAAAAATTAAGGGTTTTTTAACAGAAAATAACAATTAATTGAAAGATATAGATTGGAGAAAGGCTTATTAAGCTTATAAAAATTATACAGTTATTTATTTGTTTATTTTAATAATCAAAAACTTAAAAATAAGTTTACAGATATCTCATTACATTGTTTCATTGTGTAACATGCGTCAACCATAAAAAAAGGCCACCTTGAATGGTGACCTTTCCGATAATTTTAGTTCGATGCTTTGCGTTTCATTTGATCAAAGAAATCATCATTGGTCTTGGTTTCTTTCATGCGGTCAAGCAAGAATTCCATCGCGACCAGTTCATCTTGGGTATGCAGAAGTTTACGTAGAATCCAGACTTTACGAAGTTTGTCTTCGGACATTAAACGTTCTTCACGACGCGTACCGGATTTCTTAATATTCATCGCAGGGAAGACGCGTTTTTCCGCAATACGGCGATCTAGCGTGATTTCCTGGTTACCTGTACCTTTGAATTCTTCGTAAATGACTTCATCCATTTTACTGCCGGTTTCAATCAGTGCAGTAGAAATGATAGTAAGAGAACCGCCTTCTTCGATATTACGTGCCGCACCGAAGAAACGTTTTGGACGTTCAAGTGCATGTGCATCTACACCACCAGTTAATACCTTACCTGATGAAGGAATCACAGTGTTATATGCACGTGCCAGACGGGTAATCGAATCCAGCAGAATCACCACATCTTTCTTGTGTTCAACTAAACGTTTGGCTTTTTCAATCACCATCTCAGCCACTTGAACGTGACGGGCAGGTGATTCATCAAAGGTAGAAGCGACCACTTCACCGCGAACGGTACGTTCCATTTCGGTGACTTCTTCAGGACGTTCATCAATCAGAAGGACAATCAGGAAACATTCAGGGTTATTACGAACAATCGATTGCGCGATGTTCTGTAATAGCATGGTTTTACCAGCTTTCGGTGGTGCAACGATAATTGAACGTTGACCTTTACCAATTGGTGCCACCAGATCGACGACACGTGCAGTTAAATCTTCAGTCGTACCATTACCAAGTTCCATCACTAATTGTTCAGTAGGGAACAATGGAGTTAAGTTTTCGAACAAGATCTTGTTACGTGAATTTTCCGGGGTATCGTAGTTAATCTGATTGACTTTGAGCAAAGCAAAATAACGCTCACCTTCTTTAGGCGGACGAATGGTTCCCGTAATGGTGTCACCGGTACGCAGGTTAAAGCGGCGAATTTGTGATGGGCTGACATAGATATCGTCAGGACCTGCCAAATAAGAGCCTGCTGCAGAGCGTAAGAAGCCAAAACCATCTGACAAAATTTCTAGAACGCCATCACCAAAAATCTCTTCACCATTCATCGCATGGCGTTTTAAGATGGCAAAAATAATGTCTTGCTTACGGTTACGAGCCATACCTTCAAGGCCCATAAACTCGGCAATCTTGATGAGTTCGCCAATCGGTTTTTTCTTGAGTTCGGTTAAATTCATAGGTGGTCAGATAGAATCAAAATTCTAAGGTATAGGTTAGAAAGGGAGTAACATTCGGCCGCATATAAGCATTCAAACGAAAGCAATTGAATTTGCACAAGAACAATTCAGAGGTCTGTTTGATTGTTTCAAAGAGAAATGTGAAAACAATTTCTATTGCCGAGCGGCATGTTATGTAATGTGTCTTGTAAGAAACTGACAGGATTTAGCATCCTTTATCTCTTGAAGTTGAAATATAAGAGAGAAACAGGTTTTTGTCAATTTATAGACGAAAAAAATACGCAACCTTTGGTCGCGTATTTTTACTATAGCATTTTATGCTTAGATGTTTTGATCAATAAATGCAGTCAATTTAGATTTTGGTGCTGCACCGACTTGAGTCGCTACGACTTCACCATTTTTAAACATCAATAAAGCTGGAATGTTGCGGATATTGAAATTCACAGCAGTTTGTTCGCAAGATGTTACGTCAACTTTGACAATTTTCACTTTGCCTTGATATTCATCAGCCAATACTTCAAGTACAGGGGCAATAGCTTTACATGGCGCACACCAGCCAGCCCAGAAATCAACCAGTACAGGAACGTCTGATTGAAGAACGTCTGCTTCGAAGTTTGCGTCAGTAGTGTTTACGATGTTGCCAGACATGGAGTGCTCCAGAATTAATTTTATAAAGATAACTATAATTATTAGTATTACATAGCCATCTTTAACAATGTAGGGGAATCTGTAAATTTTCAAGCTTTAATGTTGTTTTGTCTAATGGATGATCACGATAGTCACCATCGCCTCATACAATTGTCCTATAAATGAAAAAAATAATTACGCGAAATTGTCCTGACAAATGGCTTTTAAATTGCATGGTTGTGAATTACTCTAAGCACAATTCTTAAAAGGTTTATTTCTAGAATGTCTGATTTTTTGATTGATGAAGAATTACTCGCAGCCATCGATATGGGATCAAACAGTTTTCATTTGGCGATTGCCCGGGTGGATCATGGCGAAGTGAAAAAAGTCGCATCAATGTCAGAAAAGGTTCAACTTGCTGCGGGACTGGATGAAAATAAAAATTTGACTGAAGCCGCACAGCAGCGCGGTTTGGCTTGTCTGGCCCGTTTTGTCGGACGCTTGGGATCGGTACAACCGAACCGTTTACGGATTGTGGCAACGAATGCTTTGCGTCAGGCCAAAAATGGTCATGAATTTATTCAGAAAGCAGCTGAAATTTTACCAAAACCGATTGAAATTATTGCTGGTCGCGAAGAAGCGCGTCTAATTTATCTCGGTGTGTCACATACCATGGCCAATACTGGCCGTCGTCTGGTGGTAGATATCGGTGGGGGTTCGACTGAACTGATTATTGGGGAAGAATTCGAACCCATTCATACCGAATCTGTGCAGATGGGATGTGTGACTTTTACCAAGAAATTCTTTGCTGATGGTGAAATCACCCATAAAGCATTTGATAAGGCAGTGACTGCGGCACGTAAAGAAATTTCAGGCATTGCCAATACTTATAAATCTGCCGGTTGGGATGCAGTCGTTGGTTCGAGTGGTACGATCAAAGCCTGTCGTCAGATCTGTGTCAATATGGGCTGGAGCAATGATAAAGAACAGCTCACCCGTGAAGGTCTGGAAAAACTTAAAGATAAATTATTCAAATATAAGCATGTTTCGGACATGGAGTTTGAAGGTCTGAAAGATGACCGTCGTGCAGTTTTACCTGCAGGAATTGCCATTTTATATGCAGTATTTGATGTACTGAATATCCCACATCTGGTGTATTCAGATGGCGCATTGCGTGAAGGCGTGATGTATGACCTCTTGGGTCGTTTCAAGCATGAAGATATCCGTGATCGTTCTGTTCATGCCTTAATTGGTCGTTATAATGCCGATGCCAAACAGGCCGAACGTGTAGTGCAGACTGCGGAAAAACTGTTTGATGATGTGGCTGGTGATCTCGGCCTGTATAGTGAAGACAGTGATTTACTCCGTCGCGCCGCTTATTTGCATGAAATTGGTTTAGCGATCAGTCATAGTGGTTATCACCGCCACGGTGCCTATTTATTGCAACATTCTGACATTGCCGGTTTTTCGCAGGTAGATCAGAATTATTTGTCACATTTGGTCGCACACCATCGCCGTAAATTGCGCGCTGATGCCAAGCATGATGTGATGAAAGTCGGTGGAACTAAACTTTTACAGCTGTGTTTGCTGTTGCGTCTGGCGGTTTTGGTCAATCACAGTCGTAGTGATGAGATGCTTCCTGCCATTGAACTCAAGGTCAAGAATGCGCAACAATGGCAGCTCAGCATTTCTGGTGATGCCAAACAATGGCCATTGCTGATTGCTGAACTGCATGATGAACAGGTGCAGTTTAAAAATTGGGAGATCGAGCTCTCGGTTCAATCTGAACAATTTGTTAATTAATACCTTTATAGGGATGAAAACGGTTGACCTATGAAAAATAAAGCTACCCCATCAAAAGCATGGACGACAGTACAGATTGCTCGTCATCCGGAACGTCCACAATTTCTGGACTACGTAGGTGAAATATTCACCGAATTTGATGCTTTGCATGGCGACCGTCTCTATGGTGATGATGGCGCAATGATCGGTGGTCTGGCACGTTTCGATGGACAACCAGTGATGATCGTGGGTCAGCACCGTGGTCGTAGTACCCGTGAAAAATTGCAGCATAATTTTGGGATGAGTAACCCGGAAGGTTACCGTAAAGCTCAGCGTCTGCTGGATATGGCGGAACGTTTTAATCTGCCAGTCTTTACCTTTATTGATACCATGGGTGCATACCCGGGTGTAGGTGCAGAAGAGCGTGGTCAGGCTGAAGCGATTGCTTCTTCATTGGCACAACTTTCTAATCTGAAAGTGCCTGTAATTGCCACTGTTCTGGGTGAAGGCGGTTCAGGTGGTGCGCTCGGGATTGGCGTGGCGGACCGTGTAGTGATGCTTTCTCACAGTATTTATTCAGTGATTTCACCAGAAGGTTGTGCATCTATTCTGTGGAAAACCGCAGAAAAAGCGGAACAAGCCAGTGAAGCTTTGGCATTGACTGCTGAAAAATTACAGAAGATGGGCATTGTTGAATACGTTGTTGATGAAGGTGAAGGTGCACATCTGGATCCGGATGAAGTCATGTACCAACTGAAAGCAGTCCTGAAAGAAGCTTTAAATGAACTGCAAGCAATGGAACCACAAGCACGATGCGAAGCACGTTACCAACGTTTAATGAAGTTTGGCAGCGACAATTTAGGTCTGGCATCTTAAAGCAACTGCAGGAATTTCCTGCAGAAACAAAATTTCTAATCGGATGCAGTGGCGGCGTAGATTCTATGCTGTTGCTGCATCTGATGTTTTTTTTGTGTCCGGAAAAAATCCGCGCGATTTATGTTGATCATCAATTACAAAGTATCAGCAATGAATGGGGCACTTTTGTCCAGCATCAGTGTCAGCAACTAAATATTCCTTGCATCATTCAGCCCGTCCATGTTGCCAGCGGCAATCTGGAATCACAGGCTCGCCAATCACGGTATCAAGCTTATTTACAGCATCTTCAGCCCGATGAAATTCTGGTCTTAGCCCATCATCAGCAAGATCAAGCAGAAACTTTAATGTTGCGCTTACTTTCTGGGGCAGGGATTGATGGTCTGGCTGCCATGAAAGCGATCGATATACGGACAGATTTAACCATCTGGCGGCCACTGCTGGATATTTCTCGTGAGCAGATTTGCCAATGGGCAGCAGATTTAAATATCCAGAATATTGAAGATCCGACTAATCAGGATACTCATTATGACCGTGCCTGGGCACGTCAGGTGCTGTGGCCAGTCTTAAGTCATCGCTATCCGAAAATGCAGTCTGCCTTGGCTCGTACCAGTGAACTGATGCAGGATGCACAAAACATTCTGCAAGACGTATTAGAGCAGGATCTCAAACTCTGTGGTAACGCCGAAATTCTCGATCTATCTTCATTCTCAAGTTTATCCAAAGCACGGCAGCGTCAGTTACTCTCGGTCTGGATGAAAGGCGAGGGACAATATCGTCCCTCTCTGGACATGGTTGAGCGTGTACAGGCTGAAGTAATTGGAGCGAAACCAGATGCTCAAGCAGCGCTGCATTGGTCGGGTTATTACTATGTGCGTTATCAGCAGCAGTTGCATCGCCTAAAAGCTGAAGTTTATCTGGTTGACCAACAATCGACTGTAGCCGAACAGCAGATCATTTTACAGAATAAAGATCAGGTTCATCTTCCTTCCGGTCAATTCAGGATTCAAAGGGCTGAGATAGGATTATGTCCCACTTTATTAGGACAACCCTTGTATTTACGGCAACGGAAGGGGGGTGAAAAAATCCATCTCTATGGACGGGTGGGACACTGGCCGCTCAAAAAAGCTATTCAGGAAGCGCAAATATTTCCTTGGACTCGGCATACTATTCAAATATTAAGCACAGATAATGTTATGCTAGGCGTGTTTACACCTAAAGGATTTTGGTTAGCTCAATCTGCATATTGTGAAGCAGGGGGATGGCTACCCATTTCGGTTTCTTCAACTTTAGAATTCAACGACGAGCATTAAACATGAGTGCAGCTTTAAATTGTAATATTAGTTTTATTGGTGGCGGTAATATGGCTCAAGCCTTGATTGGCGGGCTGATTTCGCAGGGGTTGCCAGCAACGCGTATTACAGTTTCTGATCCGGTTGAGAAAGTACGCTCACTTCTTGCAGAAAAAGAAGTCAATGTCACCGATGATAATATTGCTGCTATTAAAGATGCGGATATCGTCCTGTTTGCAGTCAAACCACAGGTTTTAGCTGGTGTGTTAAAACCACTTCAAGGTTTACTTGATGGCAAGCTGGTGATTTCAATTGTTGCGGGTGCCGAGATTGCAACACTATCTGCGCTATTGGGTACTGATCGTATTGTCCGTGTGATGCCGAATACACCCGCATTGGTACAGACTGGTGCACATGGTTTATTTGCCAATGCAGAAGTTGGTAATGATGACCGTGAGCTGGCGAGTCAGGTTTTGGCTTCTACCGGTCTGACAATTTGGGTAAACTCAGAAGCTCAGATTGATGCCGTAACTGCAGTCTCTGGTTCAGGACCTGCTTACTTCTTCTATATGATGGAAAGCATGATTCGTGCAGGCAAGAATTTAGGTCTGGATGAAAAAGTAGCTACTGCATTGACATTGCAAACTGCTTTGGGGGCAGCGCAAATGGCGATCACCAGTTCGAATACACCGGCAGAGCTGCGTAAAAATGTAACATCTCCGAATGGTACAACTCAGGCGGCATTGGAAGTATTTGATCGCGCGCAAATTTCTCAAAATATTCAGGCAGCGCTTGCTGCTGCGCAAAAACGTAGTCAGGAACTGGCCCAAGAGCTCAGTGACAATAGCAAATAATCTTCAGTTTAATTTTTAGGAACGTTCAAGTATGGGTGCAAATTCTGCGCTAATTTTTGGCATTATCATTAACGTCGCGATTTTGCTCGTATTCTTCCGCTTTTTAATGCAATTGGCCGCGGTGAGTCCTTATAATCCTGTCGTTCTATCTACTGTCAAAGCGACTAAAATTGTAGATGTGTTCGGGCGTATTTTCCCAACTGCAGGTAAAGGCCGGGTGAATACTGCTGCACTGGCACTTTTGGTCGTGCTGTATTTGCTGAAAATTTTTGGCATCATGTATTTGTCTGGGGGAATGCCAAATGGTCCAATCCATTTGCTTATTCTAACCTTCGTTACCATGATGCAGGATTTGATCCGTTTCTGTCGTTACCTGATTTTTGCAACAATTATTTTGAGCTGGGTGGTGATGTTTACGCAATCCCGTTCACCTTATATTGAGGTAGTTCAGGAACTTGCAGAGCCATTATTGGCACCGTTCCGTCGTATCATGCCGAATATGGGGATGATCGATCTGTCTCCAATCTTGGCAATTTTGGCATTGATCGTAATTGAAATGATTATGAACCAGGTGGCAATTGTGTTGCTAACCGGCCTTTAATCAGATCCCAAAGAAAAGGACGCTTAGGCGTCCTTTTTTATTTCAAGAAAATTCCCTCTCCTTGTAGGAGAGGGTTAGGGTGAGGTCTATAAATTTAAATAACCTCTATCCCAACCTTCCTCCTAAAAGGAGGAAGGAGCTTTAGTATTAATGCGCTTCATCCCAGTTCATGCCTTTACCGACTTCCACGACCAAAGGCACAGAGATTTCAATCACAGATTGCATCACTTCAGCCAGTTGAGGTGCCAGTTCATCTGCAATCGCTTCATCAACTTCGAACACCAATTCATCGTGCACTTGTAGCAGCATTTTGGCCTGATCTTTAGGTAGCATTTTATCAACCTCAATCATCGCCATTTTGATAATGTCTGCAGCTGAACCTTGTAATGGTGCATTAATCGCCGCACGTTCAGCGGCTTTGCGGACCATCATGTTACGGGCATCGATATCCGGTGTGTATAAACGGCGACCTAGAATAGTTTCAACGAAGCCTTGTTCCAATGCCACCTGACGGGTACGCTGCATATATTCATAAATTCCCGGATAGCGGCGGAAATACTGTTTGATATATTCCTGTGATTCCTGACGGGTGAAACCTAACTGACGGGTCAGACCAAATTCAGACATGCCATAGAGCAGACCGAAATTCACGGCTTTGGCCTGACGACGCTGATCATTGGTCACTTCTTCAAGCGGGATACCCAGAACTTCAGCTGCGGTACGGCGATGCACATCCTGTCCATGGTTAAAGGCATCTACTAGCGCATCATCCTGAGATAAATGTGCCATCAGACGCAATTCAATCTGTGAATAATCGGCTGCGAGTAAGACACGACCTTCAGGTGCAATAAAGGCCTTACGAATCTGACGTCCGATTTCCGCACGAATTGGAATGTTTTGCAGGTTTGGATCAGTAGACGATAAACGGCCAGTGGCTGTGAGTGCCTGATGATAACTGGTATGCACACGATGGGTTTCGTTATTGGCCTGTTTGCATAGACCATCGGTATAGGTACTTTTCAGTTTAGACAGACCGCGATATTCCAAAATCAGTTCAGCAATCGGGTGTTCCAGTTTTTCCAGTACACTTTCGCTGGTACTGTACTGACCGGTAGAGGTCTTTTTACCACCTTTTAGGCCCAGTTTGTCAAACAGAACTTCACCGACCTGCTTAGGGGAGCTAACATTAAACGCTTCACCGGCTATTTCCGTGATCTGATTTTCCAGATTCTGCATGGTTTGAGCGAACTCACAACCGAGCTGATCCAGGAAAGCCAGATCCAGTCGGATGCCATTTTCTTCCATACTGGTCAGCACACGCGCTACAGGCATTTCAATATTGTACAGAATATTGACCAGTTCAGGATAAGTCTGCAGCTTTTTGCTGAGTACTTCAAACAGGCGATAAGTCACATGCGCATCTTCTGCCGCATAATGCGCTGCAGTTTCGATCTCGATTTTATTGAAAGTTTTTTGTTTGGCGCCTTTGCCCGCCACCTGTTCATAAGTGGTGGTTAAGTGGCTTAAGTACAGACGGGCTACATCATCCATGCCATGACGGGTGGCAACTGAGTTCAGCACATAAGAAGCCAGCATGGTATCAAAATACCAACCCGCCAGATGAATGCCGTGATTTTCCAGAACATGCGCATCATATTTCAGATGGTGGCCAATTTTCTGAATGGCTTCATTTTCTAGAATCGGTTTGATCTGAGCCAGAATTTCTTCACGATTGAGCTGTTCTGGCGCACCTTCATAATCATGTGCTAGCGGTACGTAATAGGCATCCTGGGCATCAAAAGCCACCGAAAAACCGACAATCTGTGCAATACGATAGTCCAGACTGGTGGTTTCAGTATCAAAAGCAAAGCGTTTTTCAGTATTTAAACGTTCAAACAGCTTACTCCAATCTTCCTGAGTCAAGACGGTATGATAAGTCGCCTCTCCGAGCTGATCGTTATCACTGCTCAGTGTCGCCTGCTGGTCATCAGCTTCCTGAGGTTCAGGTGCTGCTTTGGCAGTAATCGATTGGGTAGCCTGTTTATAATTACGGTTATTGGGATTATTTGGATGATCCAGTGATTGCAGCTGGTTACGGAATTCCAGTTCAGTATACAGATTACGTAAAGCTTCTACATTTGGATCCTGAAGTTTCAGGTCATCGTAAGTGAAGCTTAAATCCAGATCGCAAATGATGCTGGCCAACTGATGATCCAGTGCAATGCCATCGGTATTGTCTTTAATATTCTGACCAACTTTACCTTTGATCTTGTCGACATTTTCCAGAATGCCACCAATCGAGCCATATTCATTGAGTAATTTGGCTGCAGTTTTCGCCCCAATCCCAGGCACACCCATAATACCGTCTGAGGCATCGCCCATCAGGGTCAGATAGTCAATGATCTGGTTTGGCCATACACCAAACTTTTCAAAAACCCCATCAACATCCATTGGTTTTTCTTTGAAACTGTCTTCCAGGGTCACTTTATCAGTCACCAGCTGTGCCATGTCTTTATCACCAGTCGAAATCAGCACCTGATGGCCTAAAGCTTCAGCACGTTTAGCCAGTGTACCAATAATGTCATCCGCTTCCGCACCTGGCAGCATATGCAGGGGAATGCCCAAAGCACGAATCAAGGCATGTAAGTATGGAATTTGCTGTGACAGTTCTTCCGGCATGCTCGGACGGTCACCTTTATAAATAGGTGATAGCTCGTGACGGAAAGTCGGTTCAGGCGTGTCGAAAATCACCGCCATATGTGTTGGCTGGGTACGGCGCATCAGTTTTTGAATAGCAGAAATCGCACCACGAATTGCATTGGTGTGCAGACCGGTTGACGTGGTTAATGGTGGTAGTGCATGAAAGGCACGAAATAAAAAGTAAGAGCCATCGACCAAGACAAATGGTGGCATGTAATCAATTCCTTATTCAAAAAACAGTTTTATTGTACGTGATTTTTACTGCACTCGCAGGAGCAAGTCGGTTTCTACAGCTTAGCGAATATCGGGTGAAGATGAAATAAGCAGTATAAGCTGTTGTATGATGACATGGTTAAGGAACGAGAACGAGAAGAATGACTGCAGGGCAAAATGAATTGCGTATGATCTGGCTGATTAGTCTGGTAATTGTGGGAATAAGTGCATGGTATCTGGAATTGCAGATCGTGACTTATCTCACTGGTCTGGGTTTCCTGATCAGCGTGATGCAATATATCAGTGCCATTGAAGCGCCCGTGCGGGATCTGGCTGCACCGACGCAGGTGATTGTGCCAGCCAATTCTAAAATACCGCTGTATATTTCTTCTATTATCGCCATTGTCGGAGGCGTGACTGAGCTTAACTGGCTGATGGGGATCGGCATTACCGCCTGGATTTTCTTTCTATTACGCTGGTTACAACGTTTGGAACGTAACATAGTTCAGTTGCAATCTCGTTACCGGTCAGCAGATCAGATACATCCAGAAATCACTCAACCCGATATTCCTTTACCTATTGCTGCTCAAGCTAGTTCAGAGCAACCACAATTGCTGGATCAGATCCAGCAGTGGATTTTTCGTGGAAATCCGGTTCTTAAAGCTGCGATCGCCATTTTGGTGATCGGAATCATTTTATTACTACGTTTTGCGACAGAGCACTGGCAGCTGAGCTTGGCGGTAAAATTAGGACTGGTCGCCTTATCTGCTGTTGTTGTGACCGGATTGGGTTATACCCTGATCGCTAAAAACCGCAGTTTCGGTCTGGCACTGGAAGGCTTGGGATTAGGGGCACTATTTCTGACCTTGTTCTTTGCCTACTACAATCTGGTGATTGCCACGTTGCCACTGGCAGCTCTGGTGTTCTTGGTCATTTTAGCAATTACGCTGTACTTAAGCTTGAAACAGGAAAGTATTGAGCTGGCAGTCATGGCCTTATTCATTGCCTATCTGGCGCCGTTTACCTTACCGACCCGGGATGCTTCTGCGGTTGAGTTCATCAGTTATTATCTGCTGATTAATATCGGCGTGCTGTTACTCAGCAGTTTGCGGCCCTGGAAAATCCTGAACCAGATTGCTTTTCTGGTCACAATCATAGTAGGCGGGATGTATAGCCTGATTCATGGTCATACATACGAGCGTTATACAATGACCGCCCTGATTCTGGCACATAGTGCGGTATTCATCTGGCTAGGCTTTCGCTTTAGCCAGTTACTGGCCCGGCAGGATCTTCCCCGTTTTCGTCTAAAACCGGTTCTAGATCTTGCCCTGATTTTCGCTGCACCGATTACCGCCTATATTTTTCTGTATCTGATTCATTTCAATCAGCCTGATCAGAAGCTTTGGCAAGCCGGGCTTAGTCTGTTATTTGCCGGGATATTTGCAATCTGTTGGACTTTAGTGCGTCGTAGAGAAAGTGTTCAGGTCATTTCCCAAAGTTATCTCAGCTTGATGCTGATCTTTCTGGCTTTGGTTCCACCCATTTTATTGACAGAGCAGTGGAGCGTAGTCGGTTGGGCAGTTGAAGGCGTACTAATTTATCTCTGGGCATTGGAAAAGAATATTCGGGTTGCGCATTATCTGAGTATGGGACTGCTGATCATGGCAGGCTTCAGTAGTGTTTACTATCTGATTGAGCTTAATCCCACACCGCGGAAAATTTTCTGGATTCTCAGCTTTTGTTATGTCGCCGTCGTCTTCCTGAGTCAGCTTAAAGCCAAATACCGCCAGCAGCTTAATAGCTTAAGTATCAGTTTTCTGAGCACTCTCAGTTTTGCTGCGACCCTGATGTTGTTTGCCTTGCTTGAAGATGAGTTCGCTCATGAGCAGGCCTATATTTATAGTTTATTCAGTCTTGCACTGGGTTATACGGTTCTAAGTGAAATCATACAGCGCAAGCATCAGGAATGGTGCTGGTTATTGCCAAAATGGAGCGGTCTTACGCCATTGGTGATCATTGCGATTTTGCTGGCTGTTGATTATAGCGAAAATGGGATTCTGGTCTGGCCAAGTGCTTTGGAGCGTGGAATCTTTGCACTTTCATCATTATTGCTGGCTGCTTTATGGTTAAGACCGGTGAAAGGAATTGATTTATCCAAAGAGTGGATGAGCTTTGGGGTATTTGCCAGCCTGACTTTGGCTAGTGTATGCCTAATACCGAGCATGCCTTATCTCAGTATGGTAATTCTGCCTTTGGTATTCTGGTTCTGGTGTTATCGACGAAAAGAAAATTCAGAGTGGCGCTTACTCTGGCAGAGTAAAAACTGCTTAGTGTTAATGGGAGCTTGGTTAATATGCTCACAGCTGTTTAACCAGCAAGCTTTCCAATATTACTGGTTACCTCTATTCAATCCATTTGATCTGATCAGTCTGGCCATGCTTGCCAGTTTCCTGTGGATGCTGTTGCAGCAGATTCGGGCAGGACACGATCGCGGGATGATGTCGGTACTGATGGTACTAAGCCTGTTATGGCTGTCGAGCTATATTGTATTACGGGCCTTACATATCTATCTGCAAACACCATTCAATAGCCTGGAATTGTGGAGTAATGCCACAGTACAGTTAAGCCTGACGATTCTTTGGGTATTGCTGGCCTGGGCGACTATGTGGACGGCTACGCTAAAAAGGCTTAAACCGATGTGGATTTTAGGAGGCAGTATTCTGGTAATCGTCAGCTTGAAGCTGGTGTTATTCGACTTATCTCATACCGGTACACTGACACGTGTGATTTCATTCTTGCTGGCCGGTGGGGTCATGCTACTGATTGCGTATATAGCACCAATGCCGGATGGGGAGAAAAGGGTTTGAATCTAAATTACTCGATTTGAGCGTTAATTTAATCTCCCCAAACCCTGAACGAGCTTAAAGCACTGCTTTAAGCGATATGTAAAAGAAAGACAGGCTTTTTATGACAGTTCCTCCCTTAGTAAAGGGAGGTGAGGAGTGATTTAGAAAAAGTTATTTTAAATCCGGCTTTCTCTTCAGCTCCTTCTCATTGGCATATTGATCAACGTCTTCATTTTCCAGTGGGCGAGCCAGTGGATGATCAACAAAGCCCATTTTCGGTACCGGAATTTCAATCTGGTTATCGAGAAAGCCATTTCGAATCCGTTCCTGCATTTCATCACGGACTTTCAGATAATTTTCCTGCTGACACCAAATCGCAAACAAAAGTTCAATCGAAGATTCACGGAAGGCGGTGACTGTGACTGCAGGCTTTGGATCGGCCAGAACCAGTGGATATTTATTGGCAACATCAAGCAGTACTTCACGCACTTTGATGATGTCTTCATGGAAATTAATAGCCAAGGTAATCGGAATACGCCGGATTGGAAACTTGGACAAGTTGTGTACCGGAGCCCGAATCAGTTGTTCGTTCGGCAAGCGTACATAAATATTGTCTTGGGTAAGTAGTTTAACCGAGAGCAGATCAATCGAAATCACTTCACCTTCAACGGTATGTCCACGAATCAGTGTAATCTGAATGGTATCACCGACCTCAAAAGATCCTTCACCAATCAGGAAGATACCGCTGATCAGGTTGGATGCAGAGGTTTGGGATGCGAAACCCAGTGCGACGGTTAAAATACCTGCTGCACCGAGAAAGACACTGAGTTTAAATCCGGCTTCCTTCAAACTTGCCATCACAAACAGCAGGAAAATAAAGTAGAAAATCCCGCGGCGCCAGACCATTTGCTGATGTGCATTAAAGCGTATACCAATAGTACGGATAAAAGCATTCGAAAAAAAACGTGCGATCAGGAAACCAATAAAACACAGCACAACCGCGACGACAATTTCAGTCAGGCGATCGGTATTAATATTGGTAAATACTCCCTTGAGACTGTTGGTGACTTCGGTTGGAATATTCGAATTTGGCATCACACGCTCTTAGAAAAATGAATCAAACATATTAAATAAATTTCCCGCCGGATCACGCGGTGGGTGTAAATAATCTACTTCACCCGCATTGGGCGGGGTACGGTTTTCCACTCGGATCCGGGGTGGGCGATCCAGGCCTTCATGCAAAACCTTAATCTGCGAGGTCCACAGACGTTCAGTGCTGGCACTATAAAAGAGAGGCAATGCAGGTACTGGAACATTCATCCGATCGAAACGCAGTTGCTGCTGACTGGTATTATGAAACTCAATTGGAGTCACAGCACGGAATGCACGAGGACGTAATTGTTGCAATTCAGTCCGGCCATCGACTGCGGTAGCATAGCAAATTTCACCGGAACGGTGATTTGGCCCAAACCAGGTATCTTTCGGTAAAATCACTGGAAGATCAAAAATCGGTTCACGTTGACCTTCGACAAAACCGGCAATCCATAGCGGGGTACTGATATAGAGCGTTCCACGTTGACCGGCCGGAATATAAATTGGATCAACCGGTTTAATCACTACTGAGCGATTCGCCAGACGAGGCATAAGCTGTAACTTGCTTTGGGTAGATTTGAACATATAGCGTTCAATTTTCACCGGTGTCGGAAATGCAAACAGTGGATCATTAATCTGATGCCATTGCTGTTCATAATCGTACTGCACCGTCGGACGATAATATTCTAGTCGCCATTCCTGCAAGCCTCGGGTCAAACGAAACAGCAGAGAGCCAAATTGCCAGGCCTTGGACTCGTTAATTTCAAAACTTTGCTCTCCCCACCATTGGATTCGGGGAGACTGCAGGTTTAATTCCTCTTGATCTTGCGGCAATGTTGGCATCCTTTCTTGCTAAATCTTTGAAAACATACTTCACGCTGTCATATGCTTAGAGTACACTCAATTTAAATTTTTTCATCATTATTATAATCTGCGATGCAAGTACTGAAACAATTACAAATCCCGTATAGCTTTGCGAAACGTCATGGTGTGCTGTTGCGTTATGAGGGAGATCAGGCTTTTATTGTCCGTCGTGACAATACGTCTATGCTTGCATTACAGGAAGCACGCCGTTTGCTGGGTCATCCGGCTCAGTATCAACATTGTACAGAACAAGAATTCAATCAGTTACTCAGTTCCAGTTTTGCCGGCGATAGCGGTGAGTCACAGCAGGTGGCTGCCGGTCTGGAAGATCATCCTGATTTATTAAGCCTTGCCGATTCGGTTCCTGAAGCCGAAGACCTGATGGATCAGGAAGATGATGCGCCTATTGTCCGTCTGATCAATGCCTTGTTGTCGGAAGCGATCCGTGTTGGCGCCTCAGATATCCATGTGGAATCTTTCGAAAAACGACTTTCCGTACGTTTGCGTGTCGATGGGCAGTTGCGTGAAATTGTGCAGCCACGTCGTGAACTGGCACCATTACTGGTATCACGGATCAAGGTCATGGCCAAGCTGGATATTGCAGAAAAACGTATTCCTCAAGATGGCCGTATTTCCTTACGTCTGGCAGGTCGTGAAGTCGATGTGCGTGTTTCGACTTTGCCATCCTCTTATGGCGAGCGGGTGGTGATGCGTTTGCTGGACAAGCAGGCCGGCCGTCTAAATATGACCCATCTTGGCTTGATGAATAATGATTATGATCGACTCAAGGCCCTAGTGCATCGCCCTCATGGCATTATTCTGGTGACTGGACCTACAGGTTCGGGTAAGACCACTACCTTATATGCAGCACTCTCTGATCTAAATGATGGTTCCAAAAATATCCTGACGGCTGAAGATCCAGTCGAATATCAGTTAGAAGGGATTGGTCAAACTCAGGTAAATACCAAAGTCGATATGACCTTTGCCCGTGCCTTAAAAGCCATGCTGCGTCAGGATCCGGATGTAGTGATGGTCGGTGAGATCCGTGATCTGGAAACTGCAGAAATTGCAGTTCAAGCCTCGCTGACAGGTCACTTGGTATTATCAACGCTGCATACCAATACTGCGATTGGTGCAGTGACACGTCTAAAAGACATGGGAATTGAACCATTCTTGCTATCCAGCTCTTTAATTGGCGTAGTTGCTCAGCGTCTGGTGCGGACTTTATGTCCGCATTGTGCGACCTGGAAGGATGCAGATGCATTTGAAAAGAATCTGTTTGAACATATTGAGCATCCACAGGAGTTGAGATTACCTCAACCGCACGGTTGTGAACGCTGCGGGAATACGGGCTTTAGTGGACGTACTGCCATTTATGAAATTGTACCGGTTGATGAACATATGCGCCGTCTGATTCATGGCAATGCAGCGGAATATGAATTGGAAACCTATGCACGTCAGCAGTCAGGTTCAATTCGTGATGATGGTTTACGCAAAGTACTGGCTGGAAAAACCACCATTGAAGAAGTTCTGCGTGTAACCAATGAGGCGGCAGAGTAAATTTTTATTCGATGGGATAGGAAGGCACAGTTTTCTTAAGTAAATATTTCAAGTGATCATTTTTCTATGAAATAGCACACAGTAATTTTGATCAAAATTCTATAAGAATGATCAGCTCTATCCTGAAATGCCTTCTGATTTTTCAGGATAGAGAGTGAAATGTTTATTTAGACTTAGGTGATGACATTCAAAGTAACATCAATATTGTTACGGGTTGCATTTGAATAAGGACAAACGATGTGTGCGGCATCCACCAGCTTTTGTGCTTCTTCCTGTTCCATTCCTTCTAAATGAACATTTAAAGTCACTTCAATACCAAAACCGGTAGGAATCGGACCAATGCCAACTTCACCTTCAATATAGGCATCTTTGCTAATATTGATTTTATCCCGGTTGGCAACAAACTTCATGGCACCTAAAAAACAGGCTGAATAACCTGCAGCGAACAATTGTTCAGGATTGGTCCCGCCACCTGGGCCACCCATTTCCTTGGGCACTGCCAGTTTCACATCCAGAATCTGATCGTCAGAGGTTGCACGGCCATCTCGACCGCCTGTAGCTTTGGCACGTGCGGTATATACTGCTTTTTCTAATGACATGAGAGTATTTCCTGCTTGTTCTTTTATGGAACTTCTATGCTCCATAATTTCTAGGGAAGAATAAGCAGGGATTTTGTTAATTTATGCAAGCGAATGAGAATGCGGTAAAAAGTCTGACTTAAGAGAACTTTAGTAGCTTGCGATGCTGCATGAGTGGCATAGACTCACGCACTTTGGCCTGCCCAGTCAAATCAAAATCAACCGTAATAATCTGTGCGCCTTCCGCATGCACCATATCGAGAAGTTGACCACGGCTGTTTGTGGCAGCGGCATGTCCCCAAGTTTGACGTTTTTCACCATGCCAACCCTGTTGAGCAGCACCGAGAACTGTGCATTGGGTATCCATAGCACGTGCTTGCAATAATAATTGCCAGTGCATTTGGCCAGTGGTGTAAGTAAAGGCAGATGGCGCAGTTAAAATATTCGCGCCTTGGGCACGTAAATGAAGCGCAAGTTCAGGAAAACGCAGGTCATAGCAGACCATCATACCGATATTGCCAAAAGGTGTTTTCGCAACAACAACATCGGTACCTGGTTCAAAAAATTGGGATTCCTGATAGCCACCAACAGCATCACCGACCTGTACATCAAAGAGGTGAATCTTGTCATAGCGGGCTTCAGTTTTTTCTGGACTAATACACAGACTTACAGTTCGAACCCGGCCATCTTCAATAACCGAACCATCAGGACGATAAGGACAGGGTAATGTCCCTGCGATAATCCAGATCTGATATTGATGCGCTAGTTGTTCCAGACGTTGTTGAATGCTCTCGAATTGAGCTGCAGTTTCGCGCTGCTTACCAGCAGCAAAACAGACGAAATTTTCAGGAAAGACAATAAGCTCAGCACCTTTTGCTTTACTTTGTTGAATTAATGATTCGATGGTCATGAAATTTTGCTCAATTTCATTTTGGGAATTCATCTGTGCAACAGAAAGTAAAGTCATAGGGATTCCTTATTGTGTGTTCATACCTTTTGTTCAGACACTTGATCTAGATTATCTTGTTCTTTTTGCAACTGTTTGACCAAGGGCTCAAACATATTCTGGTTGCTCTGATTTAACCGCATTAAAGTCTTGTGTGCATCTAGAACAGTTTTCAGCATTGCTTGATGCGTCACATGTTCTTCCATCAGTTTACGCGTACATACATTTGAATCACCGCAGTAATCCAAAATGACAAAGACCTGCCCCAAGCCCATACTGTTGGCCAGAGTCGTGATATCAGAGTTAGTCGACAACATCACCGCCTGGATCTTATGGAGCTGCTTAAGTTTAAGTCCTAATTTTGCTAGGACACCCAGTACAGTGCTGTCAATAAAGCTGGTTTCAGTCAGATCAACAATTGCGCCAACAACGTTGTCCTGCTGCTCAAGTTTGTTCAGTAATTTGTCTAGACTAATACAAGATTGGGCCCGCACTTCGCCGATAAGCTTAAAAATATGCGTTCCATTCAAGCTTGCATATTCAACATGACCTGTTGACATATAAATGCCATTTGCAGAGAAGGATATTAAATTATCCCATAGGGTCTACGGATACTCAAGTAGCTGAAAGTCGCAATCAAATTAAGTGCTTATAAAGCTTGTGATTATACTGCTATTTCACTCTTATAAAGCTGAGAATGGCAATATCGTCGGCAACATGTTCGGGTGCTTCGAAGGATTCGTTCTGTAAGTGATGCAATAATTGGGAAAATTGTTCATTCAGACCGCCGTTAAACGGCTCCAATGCTCCATCTGAACAGATAATAAATCGTGCATTGCGGCTGAGGATATATTCATTTTCTTCTACCTCAAGGTCTTCAGTGAGGCCAAGAGGAAAGCTGCTGGATGACAGGATTTTAGGTTCCTGATTCGGTTCAAAGATAATCGGAGGAGGGTAGTGGCCAGCACTGGACCATTTCAAGACATGACTTTCTAGGTTTAGAATTCCGGCTATCATGGTGATATGTTTTTCAATATTTTCCTGAACCAGCATCCCGTTCAGCTTCTTGATCAGCTCACGAGGCGTTTTCGAACGTCCATGAAAGGCTGCCATCCAGGATGTTAATAAACTGCTGGTAACGCCATGACCAGAAACATCTGCCAGATAGAAAATGACTTCTTTATCGCTGATTTTCCAGTAATCATACCAATCGCCAGATAGATAGGCAGAAGGCTGAAAATAGGTTTCAACCGCATAATTGGTTAATTCAATTTCATTCGGTAGCAAACGTTTTTGTAGCTCTGCTGCTGAAGGAAGATCACGACTATCCTGATTACGCTTATATTGCGCATCGATTTTTTGTAATGCGATATCGGGTTGTTCAGGCAGTTTATCCCAGATCCAGCCTGCCAAAGCACCTTGTTCCCAAGCTTGTGCCAAGGCTGTTCCTTCATTTTCCAGCGCTAATACGACAGTCGGAAGGTTCCACTTATATTTCAGATAATCATGTACATCTGCAATGGCAATAATCGTCGCATCGTACAACTCGTGATCTTCCAACTTGATTACTTGAACGTGCGGAAGCTTCTCAAGCACTTGATCTAAATAAGGAATATCACGGGTAGGTTGAATGAAATACATAGACAGGTAGTTCGATCCTGGGATGAGTTATAAGATGTACTATAACAAGCAAATGATTGCTAGCGAACGGTTTTCGCTAGAAAATCATCATTGAGCTTAGGTTTCAAAGGTCATCACTAGAAGATTCAGTCTCATTTTCATCGAAAGATTCATCTTCAAGATTTTCATCATCGAAGTCATCTTCAAGGAATAAAGATTCCTGTTCCAGACCTTTTTTCTGGGCGATCATATAATTGGTACGTTGCAAATAAATATCGCGAATTTGTGCATAACGATCACCTGTTAACACACCTTCAATATCAAGTAATTCTGCACGATTATCAATTGCACGCCAGAATTGATCACCCCAATACAAGCCTTCATCATCTTCAAGAATATATTTCTGTGGACGGGTCTGGCTATCGACTGCCATACCGAAAGTATCACGCACAGAACTTGGGCCTAGGAACGGTAACATCACATAAGGACCGGAAGGTACACCGTAATAACCTAGCGTAATCCCGAACTTTTCATCTTCATGATCCAGTCCCAGACGACGGGCTGGGTCTGCCAGACCTAAAGTAGTTAAGGTATTAATGGTAAAACGGCCCAAAGATTTTGCTGCACGAGCAGGACGGCCCTGAATCAACTGGTTTACCGCATTCCATGGTTCACCTAAATTGCTACGGAACTGGGTATAGCTGCCACGCACATCTTGAGGAACCTTTTCCTGATACTGAACCGCAATGGGGCGAACAACTGCCTGATCGATTGCATTATTAAATTGATACACCTTTCTATTCCAGCCCTGGAAAGGATCTTTAACTTCTTCAGCCTGTGCAGCACTAGCATCGACTTTTAGCTGGGTTTGCAGGTGACTCACTTTAGAAGATATTTTTTCTCTGAGTGGAACCGTAGCAGTAGTAGAAGATTCAGTTTCTATTTCAGTCTGTTCAGCCTGAGTAGTGTCTTCAGCAAAAATTAATGGGCTAGAGGCCAAAGAAAATAAGCATAAAGATAAATAAATAGAGCGATGCATAAGGAAACCCCAAAGCCTTGTTCTGAGTATAGTGGCGTTGTTTAACCCGGAATAATAAACTGTATTACTAGGAATAGGCGTAATTTAAGCAAAATTGTATAATAAATGAATAAAAACTTCATAAAAGGCTAAAAATTAGACATGCGGTAAGATTTATTTGAAAAAGGTGTTGCAAGCCCTCTGAAATGCTGTAGAATGCACATCCATCGGCGGTGATGAAGATTAAAACTTCTGATAAAACAGTAACTTAGCATGAAATGGTTGAGTTAGGTTTTAGAAAGAAAGTTTAAAAATAATTTTCATTACTGGTTGACTTTCTAG
>NZ_VPAW01000018.1:0-70998 GCF_013419055.1 Acinetobacter sp. YH12108
CTGCTAGGGAGAGTTGCCCTGTTTGTTTCCATGCCATAGTCGTGTTTTTTGCTAGGTGATTGATTTTATTGTATTATACCAATTTAATGAACTTTTGTGTGTTTATTCGTGCAAAGGTTTCTATAAAAATATTTACCTTTTTTAAAAGAGAGAAGAGGAATTGAATATCTGTACTAGGCATTCAGTTTGAATCTGTATATTGATTTTTTAAGAAAATAAAAGTTTTTTTCTAAAAATATTTTTATAAATAAATTACTTAGATAAATTTCACTTTTATAAAAAAGCCCGTTAACATGGGGCATTGCAAACAGCCTTGGGTATCACTATGAGTTTTTGGAAAAAGAAAAATAATGCAGCATTTGTATTTTTCATTATTACCTTATATTCATTGCTGGGCTTCGGCATTGGCTATGTCATCTGGGAATTTTTCCTTGATAAATAAGTGCTATCTGATTTATAGATCGACGTAAAAAAGCCTCTAAAGATAGAGGCTTTTTTAATAAGCAATTATTTACTGCATTCAGGCTGAGAACGGTCAATAATTTGAGTGCCTTCTACGCGATAGCCAATTTGGCCTACAAGAAATGCTTGATTTAGTTGAGTGATGACTACATCAGAAAGTGCTACTGCACAACGATCTTTTTCAATTGCACGATCTACTGCTGTTTTGAAATTAGGAATACCTAAAGGGAATAAAATTACTGGAACTTTATCTTCGCCTTTAACGCGTTCGCCTTTAACGAACTGAGTTGAGTTTAGGTTAAAGTTTTTAGTTGAAGCTACAGTCATATCAGCCATACGAACTGAACATCCTGTGAATACAATTGTTGATGCTGCTAAAGCTGAAACTAGTAATTTTTTCATGTTTACCCCGAATAATTCTAAAAATAAAAAAGCGTTTAGATTCTATAGATATATTTTTTAAAAACAAGAAAATAAATTGTATAAATGGTAAAAAAACTAAAGATGAAGAACTTTTATTGGCTGAGTATTATTTTAGTAGACTAAGTAAAAAGCCCCTACATCAGTAGAGGCTTTTCTTCTATCTAAGACCTAAATCTTAAGAAACTTTATCACCCGGTTTAGCACCAGATTCAGGTGAAATCACCCAAACGCCTTCGCCATTACCAGCCGCAAGTACCATACCGTTTGAAATACCAAAACGCATTTTACGTGGAGCAAGGTTCGCAACCATCACCACCAGTTTACCTTTCAGGTCTTCCGGTTTATAAAACTCACGGATACCGCTGAAGACATTACGTGGTTCAGCTTCACCGACATTTAACGTGAGTTGTAAAAGCTTGTCAGAACCTTCAACCGTTGCAGCATCCAGAACTTCCGCTACACGCAGGTCAACTTTGATGAAGTCATCAATGGTGATGATTTCAGCTTCACCGACTTTAGGCTCAGCTTTCTTCTCTTTGGCTTTCTCTTTTTTCTTCTCAGCTTTTGCTGGTTCAGCAGCAGGTGCAGCTAAAGAATCTTTAGATGCATCGACCATCGCAGCCACAGCTTTCGGATCAACACGTTGCATTAGCGGCTGGAACAACGCAATTTCATGACCAGTCAAAATTTCAGTGCGAGAAGCAAAGTCGAAAGAAGCTAATTTCAGGAAGTCCTGAACCTGAGCAGCCAATGTTGGTAACACTGGAGCTAAATACACAGCCAATTGACGGAACAGGTTGATACCTACAGAACACACACCGTGAACCTGTTGTTCTTCGCCTTCAACTTTCGCTAAAGCCCAAGGTTTTTTCTCATCGATGTACTGGTTGGCTTTATCTGCAAGTGCCATGATTTCACGGATCGCTGCCGAGAATTCACGGGTTTCATAAGCTTTGGCAATTGAATCGCCAGCATCAATAAAGCTTTGAACCAGTTCAGGCTCGGCACAAGTTGCACTTAGCTTGTTGTCAAACTTGGTATTGATGAATTTTGCACAACGGCTGGCGATATTCACTACTTTACCCACTAGGTCCGAATTCACTTTCTGAACGAAGTCATCCAGATTCAGGTCAGAATCTTCAACCTTGTCAGAAAGTTTAGAAGCAAAGTAATAACGCAGGTATTCAGGGTTCAAATGCTGTAAATAAGTTTCAGCTTTAATGAAGGTACCGCGAGATTTAGACATCTTCTGACCATTTACAGTCAGGAAGCCATTCACGAATAAACCGGTTGGTGTACGGTAGTCTGCACCTTCCAGCATTGCAGGCCAGAACAGGGCATGGAAGTAAACGATGTCTTTACCAATGAAGTGATAGACTTCATTTTTAGAATCTTTTTTCCAGAAATCATCGAAGCTTAAATCAGGACGTTTAGTTTTGATGTAATTCTCGAAGCTCGACATATAGCCGATTGGCGCATCCACCCACACATAGAAATATTTGTTTGGCGCATCAGGAATTTCAAAGCCGAAATACGGTGCATCACGTGAGATGTCCCAGTCGTTCAAGCCATTGTCAAACCATTCATCCAGTTTGTTGGCGATAGATACGGGTAGACGGCCTTCGTCACGAGTCCATTTTTGCAGGTATTCACCAAAATTTGGCAGTTTAAAGAAGTAATGATCCGAAGATTTCTCAACAGGAGTCGCGCCGCTTAAAGTCGATTTTGGATTTAATAATTCAGTCGCGTTGTAAGTTGTACCGCAAACTTCACATGAATCGCCGTATTGATCTTCCGCCTTACATTTTGGGCATGTACCCTTAATGAAACGGTCTGACAGGAACATGCCTTTTTCAGGGTCAAATAACTGGGTTACAGGGCGAACTGCAATATTACCGGCTTCACGGTTTTTGATATAGATTTCTGAAGCACGGGCGCGGTTAGTATCACTGTGGGTAGAGTCATAATGATCGAAATGCACACCGAAACCGTCAAAGTCACGAATATGTTCTTTTTGCACATTGGCAATCTGTGCTTCAGGTGAAATGCCATTTGCCTCAGCACGCAGCATGATCGCTGTACCATGAGCATCATCCGCACAGACATACGTCACGTCATGACCCATCGCGCGCATCGCACGTACCCATATATCAGCCTGGATATAGCCGAGTAAGTGACCCATATGAATCGGGCCATTGGCGTAAGGAAGGGCATTGGTGACTAGGATTTTACGCACGGATTCACTCTCTCATTCGTATTCATTATGCAATGGGCCATAATTTTACATGATGCAGAAGGGATTACAAAGAAATGCTTTTACAGAAGCACAAGGAATAAATCAGGCCGAATATTCAGAATACAAAAACAGGCTATAGACAGGTAATTGACCCTTAAAAATTCGATTGAGATAAGTTGATGCTACTTCCTGCAAGCAATAGCAACAACATGTACAGGCTTTGTTGCAGTTTGCTTAATTCACCCACGTCATTGCATGCTTTGTGCTAAAAATTTGGCTGATCATTTTTATTATGACGCCTTAGGAGGGTACTCATGACTCAGAATAACCAGACAAGTACTTCAAAACAGAATCAAGATAAAGAACAACATGCACGAGAACTGCATGACAAGATTGAACAAGAGCAGAAGCAGAACAAGATTGATAAACAGCATAAGCAGAAGCATGAAGAAGTCCTAGAAGCCCAAAAAAATGGTGCTGATGAAAATTCTGATAAACAGCAAGACTCTAAAGCATCAGATAATCAGCAATCAGAGCAAAAAGATGCGTCTAAAAATGACCAATCTAATCATGGTGATGAATCAGATAAAAAAGCTGAAAGTACCAAAATGGATGACTTAAAAGCGAAAGCCATCGCAATTGGTGAAGAGCTGTTGCAAAAAGGCGAAAAGATTCTGAATGAGTTAAAAAATGGCAAATCAGACAGCCAGAAAAACGGCGAGCAAGGTTCAGATGATTCGAAAAAGGCACAGGATCAAAGTTCTGGAGATAAATCAGCAAATCAGGCTGACCAGGATCGCATGGCAAATTTAAAAGATGAAGCGCTACACAAGTTTGAAGATACTAAGGTCAAAATTAGTGAGTTGGTGAATGAAGCTGCTACGAAACTGAATGAGTTGAAACAGATGGCGGCTGAAACCATGACTAAAATGAAAGGCGATGACCAGCCTCAGTCAGGTGATTCTAAAAAGCAGGATCAGGATTCTTCTTCTAAGGATGCTACGGATAAGGATCAAAATTCAGATCAGACCAATAATAAAGATGATGCTAAAAAGGATCAGGATAAGGCTGATCAATCTGGGCAAAACAAGACCGATCAAGATAAAAATCATAAATAATCATTTCATGTTGAAAGCCACTTCATTTAATTTTTGAATGAAGTGGCTTTTTAATGGATACTATCTAGTTAATTTTATTTAAAATTTTAAAATATCAATAATATAAAACAATAAATAAGATGTAATGCTGACTTTATAAATTTTCTTCCCTGTAACTCTTTAAAACCAAGTAAAATAGTTGGAAATTATATTTGTCTTTCAGGCTTCTGAATACAGATTGCTTAACCTGAGACTAAAACCTCGTTAAACTAAGCTATTCAGATGTCTATCTATATTTTTGGAGTAACCTATGTCCTGGCTTTCTTCGCTTAAATCGGTTTTTTCGCCTTCCAAGGAGGTGAACGAAGAAGCTGTGCAGAACGTACTGCAAAACTATATCTTGCCAAATTCTAGCAATGCGCTGAAAGACCGGATTACTCAGGTCAATGTGCAAGGCGAGATTCTGCAAATCACCATTAATACCTATCCGGAAGAAAAAGAGCAGTTACAGCAGATTCATGATGAACTGGCGGATGCGCTAGAGAAATGCGGTATTAAAGAACTAAACCTGCATGTGATTCAGCAAAAGACGGGTCATAAAAAAGAAGGCGGTTGTGGACATCATCATGCAGAAGGCGAGAGCTGTTCCAGCCAGCCGCAAACTGCTGCTTCAAAATCGAATCTGCCACCTGTAGTTGATGCTTCAGGCAGCGTAGCTCAAGCAGAAGCTGATCCAAATAATCCACCGATCCAGAAAGCTGCTCCACAGCAACGAGATGTACCCAAACATCCACGCATTCAGAATGTCATTCTGGTCTCTTCAGGCAAGGGCGGTGTTGGTAAATCAACCACAACTGTGAACCTGGCTTTAGCTTTGCAAAAATTAGGTTTGAAAGTGGGTGTACTGGATGCGGATATTTATGGTCCAAGTATTCCAACGATGCTCGGCAATGCCGGCAAAACCCCGATGATCGAAGCCGAACAGTTTGTCCCACTCGATGCCTATGGTATGGCAGTGCTGTCGATTGGTCACTTAACAGGTGATAATAATACCCCGGTTGCTTGGCGCGGTCCGAAAGCAACAGGTGCCTTGATGCAGCTATTCAATCAAACTTTATGGCCAGATCTGGATGTATTGATGATTGATATGCCACCAGGTACAGGTGATATCCAGTTAACGCTCGCTCAGCGTATTCCAGTCACAGGTGCTGTGATCGTCACCACACCACAAAACGTGGCATTGCTGGATGCGACCAAAGGCATTGAACTGTTCAATCGTGTGCAGATTCCAGTGATGGGGGTAGTCGAAAATATGTCGACCCATATCTGCTCGAACTGCGGTCATGAAGAACAGATCTTTGGTACAGGCGGCGGTGATAAACTGTCAGAGCAATACAATATTCCATTGCTCGGCCGCTTGCCTTTGAATGCAGTGATTCGTGAAAATGCCGATGCCGGTAAGCCTTCAGTGATTGCTGGAGATGATGCTGCTGAAAGTTATATGGCCATTGCCCAGAAAATTGCAGCAAAATTGCCAAAAGCAGAAAAAGATAAAACTCGTATTTTCTAAGATTCTATAGTGAAAAAAAGAGAGCCGAGGCTCTCTTTTTTTATGAGGTTTTAGTCGTGATTGTATTTTCTTTTCTTGCCTGAAGGATATTAAAGCCTATCGCAATAATCACCATGATGGTGCCGATAATATCGGTCATGGTCTCAGGGACAATCATCATGAGTGCACCAACCCCCAAGAAAATGCGCCAGAACCAGTTCATGCTAGCTTTAAAATACCCTTCGACTGAAGCGCCAAGTGCCAGAATGCCGACAATGGACGTCACGGTAATGCTTAAAATGACATTCCATGCCGGTAAGGCAAATTCTTTGGCATTCACGGCAATATCTGTTGTATCAATCATCAGCATCGCCGGGTTATAGACAAACAGGAAGGGCACAATAAATCCGGCTAGGGATAGGCGTAGTGCCAGGAATCCAGTCCGCATTGGGTCACCCCCGGCAATCCCCGCACCAGCAAAGGCGGCTAAGGCAACTGGTGGGGTAATATTGGCAAACAGGCCAAAATAGAATACGAACATATGCGCGACTAGGATTGGAATATCAAAGTTGGCCAAAGCCGGAGCAGCCATCGTCGCGGTAATGATATAGGCTGGAATCGATGGCAGGCCCATACCCAAAATCATCGATGCAATCATGGTGAAGAACAGAGTGAGGAACAGACTGCCAGCACCAATACTCATGATTGAAGAAGTCATGACAGAACCAAAGCTAGTCAAGCTCACCACCCCAATAATGATCCCGACGACGGCACAGGCCGCCATCACAGAGAGCGACTGTTTAGCGCCATCAGCCAAAGCTTCCAGAATTTCCTTAGGTCCCATACGGGTAGATTTTCTGAATGCTGCCACCACAATGGTCAACAAAATTGTATAAACAGCGGCATAACTCACTGGAATCGACTGGAATAAAAAGAATACCAAAGCAACGATTGGAAATAATAAATGTCCTCGTTCTTTCAGGACTTCTTTGACTCGTGGTAGGTCAGCTTTGGGAACGCCTTTCAGATGATCCCGACCAGCTCTGAAATGGACTTGTGCCATCACACCGAGATAATACAGCAGGGCAGGTAATACCGCAGCTAAGGCAATCGTGCCATAACTGACACCCGTGGTTTCTGCCATGATGAAGGCACTGGCACCCATTACTGGCGGCAAGATCTGCCCGCCGACAGAAGCACTGGCTTCCACTGCACCGGCAAAGTTTTTGTGATAGCCAATTTTCTTCATTAAAGGAATGGTAAATGAACCTGTTCCTACGACATTGGCAACCGCCGTCCCGTTGATACTGCCCATAAAACCGCTGGAAATCACCGCGACCTTGGCTGGTCCACCTTGCTTATGTCCCGCAAGTGCCATGGCGAGATCATTAAATAATTTTCCCATTCCTGATTTCGCCAGAAAGGCACCAAACAGGATAAACAGGAAAATAAAGGTGACTGAAGCACCAATGGCTGAAGAATATAAACCTTCAGTCTTCAGGTACATTTGTCCGAAAATATCACTGAATGTATAGGGGCGAGTGAGCAAGCGATCCGGCATCCATTCAAAATGACTGACAAATGGATAGCTTAAGAAAATCAGTCCTAAGATCGGCAACATCCAGCCCATTACCCTTCGAGCAGCCTCAACCACCAATACTACTGTCATAATCGAGAAGACAATGTCCAGCGTATTGGGAATGCCTCCCCGAGTGGTCATAATCGCTTGATACTCTTTAAATAAATAAAAGAAAGAAGCAAAAGAGGCGATCACCCAAATCCAGTCTGTCCATGCGACTTTTTGTCGGCTACTGGCCTGACGTGCTGGATATAACAAGAAAATCAGCGCCAGACCAATGGATACATGCGCCGCACGCTGGATCAGTTCGGGTAAGGGATTAAAAGTAATATAAAGATGAAATAAAGAATAGGATATTGCCAGGGCAGCAATAAACCAGCGAACCGATTTGTTATTCGGGTTGCGAGTGACAGATTCACGGTCAAATTTTTCTAATAATTCTTGTTGCTGTTGATCATCCAGTGCTTCGGTCACATTTCTTGTTTCTTGTGGATTCATAGGCAATCATTTAAACCTCTTTTTTTCCATAGGCTGTCTTTTCTTATAGAAAGTTGTACCGTGCTGTAGTCGGGAAAATCCTGATAAATATTCCAGATCCGATCAGCACTCTCAATTTGTCCCTGCATTCTGCGTGAAATGACCCAGTTGAGTTCTTTCATCTCTCGGTTGATTTGCATATGGATGTTGCCATCATCCTGTCGAGTAATAGTACCTTGATCAGGTGTACCCGCACCAAATGAAATGAACTGAGTATCTGTCAGAATGAAATGGTCCTTGTCTAGAAGATAACGTTCTTTCCACTGTGTTCTTTCTACCGAATGCATCCAGCTGAGCTGAAAAGATTTCTGGTCAATTTTGCACTGAAAATTTTGCTCTTTCACTTCCACAAAAATATACGGAAATGTCATCCAAACATAGGTAATAAAAAAAGCAGCCAAACTAAAAAGTGCAGCAATCGCTGCACCTTGTATCCATTTCATCAGTTCGCTTTATTCTCATCATAGAATTTTTGCGCGCCCGGATGCAGTTGAGCAACCAGACCTTTTTGTGCACCTTCTAAAGTGATTTCTTTAGCAGCCTGATGTGAATTGGCGAGTTGATCCAAGCTGGAGAAGAACGTCTTGGTTAGCTTATATACATCATCTGTAGAGAGATCAGAACGAACCACCAGCGCATTCATGATCGCAGCTGTTGGAATATCTTCAGCATTGCCATAGGTCCCTTTAGGAATGGTCATTGGCAGGAAATACGCCTGATCTTTGGCAATCGCTTTCACTTTATCCGGATTAATACTCACCAGTTGTAGATCAAAGCCCTGTTGCAGCTCCATCAGTGAAGAGTTTGGAAGACCACTGGTCAGGAAGGCTGCATCCAGTTTACCGCCTTTCAAGGCATCAGCTGCTTCGGCATAACCTAAGTAATCTACTTTGACATCCTTATAAGTGATACCAAAACCGTTCAATAGAGTACGGGCATTCACTTCTACACCTGAATTCTGGGCGCCCACTGCAATACGTTTGCCTTTGAGATCTTCAATATTTTTGATACCAGAACGTTTTGAAGTGACAATCTGTACATAGTTTGGATAAAGCGCAGCGATCTGCTGCACGTTGTCAATTTTAGAACTAAAACTGCCTTGACCATTAATTGCTTCAGTTAAGCTGTCGCTCATGACAAAGGCCATTTCAACTTTGTTCTGTTTTAATAAATTTAGATTTTCGACAGAAGCCCCTGTGGTCTGGGTTTTGGAACTTACGCCGTAGGTCTTGTTATAGATTTCAGCCAATCCTGTTCCGATGACATTATAAGGGCCTGAGGCACCGCCTGTCGCAATATTGACAAATCGGGTTTGCAGTTTATCTGCAGCTACGCTCTCGCCAGATGCAGCCTGATTATCTGATTTATTTTGTGCATTATCATTCGAGCAGGCAACTACGCCTGATAACGCTAAGCTCATGACTGAAAGTTTGATCCATTTATTCATATATGACTCCTGATATTATTCTGTAGTTCTTAAAATATAATTAAAACAACAATATACTAAACCGTCTGGATGTTAAAAAATGTGAATTATCAATTGTTGTCCTTGTACAATTTAACAGCAATTATTTTGTCTGAATACCTTTAATAACATTTTTTTCGAAATTTTGCTTTATCAATATGTTGAACAAATTGAGCAAGATAGACATCTTAAATGGAGAGTGGAAATTTAATCATTAGGAGTTAGGTAAAAGTTGCTCCCATCACTAAATCTTTCTATAGAAGTGTGCAAAGTTCATATGCAAGAGCAGGGATTTTTAGTTAGTTAAAATTCAATCAAAGATTACTAGAAATAATGATTTCAAAGTTTTGGATAATTTTTCTTTCATGGTATAGAGACTAGTATTTCAGGAATTTTAAGTCCGAATACTCTATTGAAACTTCTACTTTTATAGCAATTTTATGATGAGCTAATAGCTTTATAAATTGACAAAATTGACTGAAATAAAATTTTCTTTTATTTTTATATAATTATATGAAAATAAATAAAAAAATAAAATATAATTTTTTTTTAATATGTTCTCTTACAATTATTTTTTTGCAGATTTGACCGGATTATTTTATGCTTAATACCTAAGAGCGAGGTCAAACTATGATTTCATGGTTATTTATTGGTTTAGTGGCAGCCATTCTATTAACACCGGGCCCAACCAATACTTTATTGGCATCGTCAGGTATTCAAGTTGGATTTAGAAAAACTTTTCGCCTTATTCCTGCAGAAGTTTTCGGCTATCTCATCGCAATTACATTCTGGGGCTTTTTGATTGGTAAAATCTCGATCTATTTACCGGAATTACCTCATATTCTCAAACTCTGTAGTGCTGCTTATATTCTATTTTTAGCTTTAAAATTATGGCGTACCACAGAACTTGGTGAAAATTTTCAATGTATTTCGATTCGGGCACGGGAACTATTTTTGGCGACTTTGCTGAATCCTAAGGCATTATTATTTGCTTCGGCTATTTTCCCGGTCATTGTGTGGAAAAGCAGTCAATATTATGTGACTTATATGCTGGCATTCTTGGCATTACTTATTCCTATCGCATTTTTCTGGACCTTTTTAGGTAGCTTATTGGCCAGAAAAAACAATCGCTGGCTGAATCAAAAGAACTTACAAAAGACCGCTTCCATTATTTTAATGAGCTTTTCTGTACCTTTATCCTATTCAGCACTCCTCAGTCTTTAAACCTGAAAAAGCAGCTAAATTTCCTGAAATTTAGCTGTCAGAATTTCGCTTATTTTCATTAGTGTCAATTTCAGTTAAAGTACGTCGCAATTACTTATTTTTAAGATTTTTGGATTATATCAATGGCAATTAAGTCTGATCGTTGGATTCGCGAAATGAGCGAAAAACACGGCATGATTGAACCGTATGCAGAAAACCAGATTCGTCTGGATGAAAATGGTCAAAAGCTGATTTCTTATGGTGTTTCAAGCTATGGCTATGACGTGCGATGTGCGCGTGAGTTTAAAGTATTCACCAATGTTCACTCTGCAATTGTCGATCCGAAAAACTTTGACGAAAAAAGCTTTATCGATATTGAATCGGATGTTTGTATCATTCCACCCAACTCATTTGCTTTAGCGCGTACAGTAGAATACTTCCGTATTCCACGAAATGTACTGACCGTTTGCTTGGGTAAATCGACTTATGCACGTTGCGGCATTATCGTGAATGTGACTCCACTTGAACCTGAGTGGGAAGGTCATGTCACGCTGGAGTTTTCAAATACAACTAACCTGCCTGCACGTATTTATGCGGGTGAGGGTGTGGCTCAAATGCTGTTCTTCGAATCAGACGAAGTTTGTGAAACCTCCTATAAAGATCGTGGTGGTAAATACCAAGGGCAGACAGGCGTTACTTTGCCTAAAGCTTAATAGTTTTAAAGCATTGAATAAGCGAGGCTAATGCCTCGCTTATTTTTTTTGCTGTTTCATTCATCGGAAACTCGGGGTTTTTGGTCTTTTGGCTTTGGTAATCCTGCTAAAAATAAGCATAATGAAGAATGAATATATAAAAAAGATGTGCTAAGCATCATAAAAATCAAAAATTGAAGGCTGGGAAGCTGAAGGATAAAGATGCGGAGCATCAGATAAGAAGGATAGGTCGAGATGGCTCAAATAAAAGCTAAATTTCAATTTCGTAAAAGCTTTTTGGCAATGATGATCGGTTTAGGATTATTGCCATCTGCACATGCAATGCAGGAATTAACTGATTCTTCTCTTTCTGATACTACCGGTGAAGGTGTTGCCCTGGTACTTGATGACTTTAAAATGGTTTTTCAGGCACCGAATGATGCTTCCAGTGGTTCAAGCTATGCACGAGGTATTGCCAATCCAGGTCAGGCAGACACTGGCTTTATTCGTATTATTCCGACTGGAGAGAACTATGCTCAGTTAGGTGAGCGTGCCTATAACAAAGTCTATGATCGAGTGTATGCAAGTAGCTATTTAAATGGTATCAGTGCAAATGCCAATCTTTATCAAACGACTTATGACAATAGTGTTAGTACCTATAAAACTCAAAACTATAATGCGACTTTAACTGCAATCCGTAATGAAATTGGTGCAAGTGCGCGTAGTGGTATTATGGAAGAATATCGTAATTCGACATTAATGCAGCAATATTATCAGCAGCGTTATGAGGATTATTATGACGGTACAATTATTACAGGATTAAAAAGTGACGGAACAACATCTCATACTTTAACTGTAGGGCAAAAAGATAAATCTGTCGAATATGCATTAAAAAATACCTATGAAATGATCGAATTGTTATATGGAAACAAGGTAACCACTCCATTAAATAATACTTGGACTCAACAAGCGGGTACCCGAACCAATGCTATTGATTCAAGAGTTACTACAGTTGTAGAGAATGCGACACAAGAAAAATTAGCAATTGAAGCTGATAGGTATGCACTGATTCAGGCAAAAAATGCAGTGACTGCTATGGAACAGGCGGTTAAAGCGAGCGCAACAACAGCGGCCAAAGAAGCTGCAATGGGTGCCTCAGTCAGTACGCTACGTACGAAGGCTGATGTATTTATCTATGGTTTAGCTTTATCAAAAAGTGATAATTCACTCAGTAGCCGCTATAGCAATCAGGGGTTTAATTGGGGAACAGCCAGCAATCCTTGGTTATTTCATGCCGGAGCCGAAACAGTAAAACAGTTTACGGATACGGGAAAAGAAGTGGGCTATCTAGCTTTAGAAGCACCTCTTGCAACAGTTGCTGCAAATGAAGCAGATAATAATATTAAGCTTGGTTTCTGGACTGATATTTTCTCACGTTCTTTAAATTCAAGTAATACCGTAGATTATGCTACTGGAGCACCTACTTCAGGCTTAGATATTTCTGAACGTTTTCGTGCACAGTTTATTGCTAATGGCTTGAGCATGAACGGTTCGCAAGTCCGATTATTTCAAACCCTTACATCGCCTGATCTTGCATATAGTCAAACCTTGGGCCTGGCGAGTCTGATCCGACTCAATACTAATGATGATCCCTCTACTTTGACCAGTGATTCAAACAATTTGAACAGTAAAGGGATTCGTATTAGTAGTGCAGCAAAAGAGAATAATCTTGATGGAGATGGTCCGACTCCTGCTTTAAATGGCTCTGCAGCTCCTATATTTCATGATACCGAGGGATTGTATTTATATAGCCCGAATATCAATTTGGTACTAGGAAGTATGTATCAGCCTTTTGTTGTGGGTTCGGAAGGAAATAATATTATTTTGGAAGTGACACGTATTCCTAAAATTCCAGATATTTACAACCGGATTTATCAGCGTTATCCAGATGGAAAAGGTGGTTTTTTAGGATCAGAAGCACTTTTAGGCTCTACATGTAATGTATATACGTGTGGTACTGAAATTAAAGCTCAAGCTTCAGATAGCATTGCCTTGTATCAAGGACGCGATGCAACTCACAGTAGTATCGCCATTGGTTCTGTTGAACGTATTGCCAATACTAATATGCTGAAGGCAAAAGATGATAATAATGCTACTGGTGTGGTATTTAGGGGGGCTACTGATAACTCAATGAGGAATTTTGGTTCAGCAGTGATTGATGGTGTGTTGATTCAACATCTAAAAATAAAAACTACAGGTCTATAAAGGAATAGGGCAATGTTGAAAAAGTTAATGCTTGCTACAGTTCTTGGGATTTCTTTTGCGACACAAGCCGGCTTGGTCAGTCTTGATCCGCAGCAAATGACAGCGGAAACGGGTCAAGGCGGAGCAGATTTAAGCTGGACCTTGTCACTCAACCATCAATACGCTACTGATTTAACGAAATCTCAAATTTCTGAAACGGTCGCTAATAAGTTAGAGGTGTATTACAAGCCAACAACAGATTGTGGAATTAACACCTTGTTTTGTCGCTTGGCTATTTCTCCGAACAATCATGTTGATGCTCAAGGCAATAAAAAATGGCTGGTATTTAAAGGCATACAAGGCACCCTGCAAATTGATAAGTTTTCTATCGATGGCACTACAATTACTAATGTGGCAGGTGATCCTCAAACAGCCATGAAAATCACTTTTTATGATGATAAACCTTTAAAAATCAGAAACTTGGGTTTTAATACTTTGGCTATTGAAACCGGAACCGGTGAGGGCGATAAAGAAGGCTATGCCAATTCAGAGAAGTATACGACCTTCACCAATCGTGTTTATAAAGCGGACGGTACATATACCACTGCCTCAGCAGATGTTCCAGAATTTGACCGGGGGCGTGAGAAGGGGTTTATGGGTCTCAATATGCACGGCAACATGCACATGTCAGGAAACTTAAAAATATTTGGCTTTAACTGCTCAGCTGGGAGTGCACAAAGCCGTTGCTAACTGCATGGATGCAGTATAGGGATGAAAGAATGAAAAAAATAAAATCACAAATTAAATTATTAACGGCATGTGTCTGTTTAGCACAGCATAGTTATGCACTAGAGCTGATTGAAGAACAAGAATTGGGTCATATCACTGGTCAAGACGGTATTACGATTACACACGAGGTATCAAAAGTAGAAGTTGAACAGCTCAATTGGTATGACCCGAATGCTGATGTAAATACCAAGATGGGACTGGGATTGCATAAAGTAGAAATCTTAGGCAAAGATCAAAATGCGATTTTAAGCCAGCTTAAGTTTGATGTCGGTGCGACCGATGCTGGTGCAGGGATCCGTCTAGAAGCAAGCGTAGCTCCCTTTAGTGCCAATGCAGATTTTAAACTTGTGAGTAAGGATTGTGTTGGAACAAGCTGTGTCGAAAACAATCAAAATTTGGGCAAATTAGGTCTTGCGATTGATAGTCCATTTAAAATGGTGCTTCATACGACAGCAGGTTTATTCAATAAGAATGAAACAGCTACTATCGATTTCAATTTGCAAGATGCCACGATCAAACATACTTTAGGTACAAATAGCTTAGTTCTAGATAACTTTAATTTTAACTTCGCTGGTACGGGCTATATGTATATAGACCCGATACAAGGCGTCGTACTCGCCAGTAAAAGTGGCACACAAGACCATCTAATTAATTTAAAACCAGTGGCTGTAGGAACAACTGGTGCGCAAACAGCTGGATTAAACTTTGATTTACGCTATCAGAATGGAGATGGCGATTTAAAAAATATCATGCGCTATGGTATTTCGGGTGCAGTGAGTAATGCACGTTTGTCGTTAGGTGCTGATCAGTCAAAACTGAACTCTTTTGATATAAGTAATAAAGTTGGTGGTGTGCTGACGCGACAAGATCGCAGTGTTTCAAGCTATAACGCAGGTGAAGGCGGCTTGCATCTTGGTTTATCAGCTGATTTTACCAATCAGGAAGTGGCAGCAGCACAGGGTTTAAAACCAACGACTTTGGAAATTGGTCATACGGGTAAAGGAAGCTATGCAGTTCAGTTTAATGAATTACGTTCATTAACTGGAAAAAATAATGCATATATCGATTTTGGCGATATTTATATCAATACAATTCAGGCGCAGAGCCTAGAATTTTTAGTTAATGACAATATTAAGTCAACACTTAGACAAAGTAATCCGATTTTGCAGCAAACTTTAAGCAGTACGTCTGCTAATCAGGATTTTGCACTAATCGCCATACGGGGTATGGATTTCCAGTCGATTGCAGCCAAAGCAAATTTTATTTCTAATGATACTGGTATTATTTCCGGGAATAGTGGTTCTTGGGGAATTGGTATTCCAATTTACAACCTGAATGCCAATGTTGCTTTGTCGGGTACAAAATATGACGGTGACAAGAATGGTATTGCCTATAACGTGATGGCATCAACTGAAGGTTATGGAAAGGATGCCAAAACTGGAGCACCAAGTACAACTTCAATTCTTTTAATTGATGGTGGTGTAGAGAATGGCCATGCGCGAAACTATTATGCTGGCCTTCGAAATATTGATGCCTTTATTGAATCCAAAGGGGTTATTGGTTATGAAGATGAAGGCATCTATGTAAAAGCTGATAAATTGCTGATCGCAGCTAAAGCTGAAGTGGCAATTGGCCAATTACCGGGATCTAAATATAACTGTGTATCAGGCAATAAATGTGATCAGTTTGTTCCTGATGACAACTTTTCTAAACGCGATGATGTATTAACAACAATTGCCATGATGCTTGATGGTAGTGGTGAGTTAATGATTATTCCGGGACTGGATGTAGCAGGCGAAAATTATTTATCGTTGGATGCAAACTTTAAGTTCCGAACATTAACTTCTACAGAAAAAGGTGATGTTAATAATCTTGGTAGTTATTTTAGTCTGATTAATGAAGATGTAGATAGCACAGGTGCAGTTCATACTTCTGCGATTAACTTTAATCGTATGGAAGGGAATTTAGGATTAATCACCAAAATAGGCGTGAGTGAAGATACTGTTACTTTAGATAATCAAATTAAATTTAATAAAGATCAGAAGATTATCGAGCCGTTTAGAACCAACATGGCCATGACCACAAATGGCAATATGCAGAATATAGCAACAATTGCACTCACAGGCGGAACCATGCGCAGTACGCTAGGCATTACACCGCGCTGAAATAAGGGATGATTTCATGAAAAAAATAATATTGAATAGCTTGATTGTCACTTTAATGGGCCTTACTCAACAGGCGATGGCAATGACAGCCTTAGACGATGAGGCTTTATCGGCAGTTGATGCACAGGCCTTATTAAATTTGGAAAATGCTTATGATTCATCACAAGGAATTAACTTCCATAAGCTAAGTATTGAAGCTTTAATGGAATTGAATATTAATATCAAAACTTTGCAGCTTGGTTGTGGTGGAACGAATAACAGTATTGGGAATACTAATGGTTGTGATATTGATATTTCTAACCTGGCTTTGAGTGGCTTAAATACCTCTCTTGATGATAAAGGTAACCCTGTCTTTTCAGGCGACCGTGCTAATACCAGTGCCAGTGTGAGTAATCCCTTTGTTGAGTTTGCAATTAAAAATGGTGGAAGTGCTTCTACCCGTGAAGTGGTCGGTTTTCGTCTAGGTGCAGATAAAATTGTCGGACTCTTAACCATGGGGACTGACAACATCGAAAATCCGAATGATGGCCTCAAAAGTTTTAGTGGTTATATGAAAATGGCGCAAACCACTGGTGAGTCTGTTACAAAAGCGGGAACCTTTGGTATTGCAAATGATGAAAAAATCTCAGGGAATCTAAAGGCTTTAGGACAAACACGTACTTTTACCAGTAAGCCAGGTGCTGATGGCCATACCGGGATTACAGTGCCTTCCATGCGGGTAGACTTTACTATGCCAGAAACTGTCGTGACTGGGCAACGCTTAAAGTCAGCGACTGTAAGTAATATCCGTTCTACTATTGCTTCGATTCCATTAGCAAAGGCTTTAACGGGTTCAACTTTGCCAAGTGATGTGATTGGTACACCAGATTTTTCAAAAGATAAGCTGTATGTAGAGTTTGATCCATTAATTGGATTTCTTAATTTAGGAACACATTCTTTCTTTCAAATGGGTGCTGGTTCAAGTCTGGATAACCTGAATATGGACATCACCTTTGTCCAAGCTCTGAATATGATCCATAATATTCCATTAAATGGTACAGGCGGTTATTTGTCTTTACAGAGTCAGAATGTGCATTGGCAAGGTGCGGACGCGGCTGATATTGCCAAACCAGGTTGGTGGCTATCTTTTAAAGACCCGATTCAACTGGGTGTATTAAAAACTACAGATGAAGTTGATATTTCATTCGTGTTACCTCAGGTAGCAACTGCTATTTCTGAATTTCTTTTACGTCCTGAAAACTTGATTGATGTCAGTGTGGGCGAGGCTTTAGGGTCTCTGGCGAATGTCGCGGTGGTACGTAAATTGAATATTGATGTAGGTAAATTTACTAACTATGTAGATGGTACTCCTGCAACTTTAACCTTAATGGATAAGCTGCTACAGAACCAGAATGTGACCTCAAACTGCTTTGGCGGACATAAGTTCTGCTAATTCAGACATATAAAAAATCCCGCACTAAGCGGGATTTTTTATTGATTCAGAAAAAATTATTTCGCAATTTTTGTCAGTAATTCTTCTTTCGAAAGATTTACTGATTCTGCATCACGGCGACCTTTATATTCAAAAGTACCTGCATCCAGACCTTTTTCACCAATCACAATGCGATGTGGAATACCAGTCAATTCAAGATCAGAGAATTTCACACCTGGACGCTCGTTACGGTCATCAAGCAATACGTCAAAACCAGCAGCTTGCAGTTCTGCATATAAGCTTTCAGCTGCTTCTAAAGTGCGAGGTGATTTATGCGCATTCATTGGCACAATTGCCACTTCAAATGGAGCGATCGCAGCCGGCCAGATGATACCTTTTTCATCGTAATTCTGTTCAATTGCAGATGCTACGACACGTGTCACACCGATACCATAACAACCCATGGTTACAGTGAATGGTTTGCCATCTTCACCTAAGACTTTACAGCCTAAAGCTTCAGAGTATTTTTTGCCTAACTGGAAGATATGACCTACTTCGATACCACGTTTGATTTGAAGTGTACCTTTACCATCTGGAGAAGGATCGCCTTCAACCACATTACGCAGGTCATAAACTTCGCTAAACTGCGCATCACGTTCCCAGTTCACGCCAGTTGAGTGCTTGTCTGCTTCGTTTGCACCTGCAACAAAGTCAGACAGTACAGAAGCAGCACGGTCAACGATTACTGTTAGGCCTTTTTCTACTAAACCTTGCGGACCTACAAAACCAGCAGTCAAACCTAGTTCAGCAAGTTGAGCTTCAGTAGCAAAAGCCAAAGGCGCAGCAATTTTTGGATGCTTTTCGGCTTTAATTTCATTCAGTTCATGGTCACCACGAAGGAACAGGGCAACGACAGGAGCTGCTTTACCTTCTTCAGCTGCAACGCCTTGAACCAGTAATGCCTTTACTGAATGCGCAGGATCAGTACCAAGGAAGCTTGATACATCAGCAATCGTTTTTTGATTTGGGGTATCAACCACTTTCAGTTCTTGAGTTGGAGCAGCACGATCGCCCACCAGAATCGCTTCAGCCATTTCGATGTTAGCCGCATAATCAGATTCAGTTGAGAAGGCGATATCATCTTCACCACTTGAAGCCAAGACGTGGAATTCGTGTGAACCTGAACCACCGATTGAACCGGTATCCGCTTGTACTGGACGGAAATCCAGACCTAAACGGGTAAAGATCTTGCAGTACGCTTCGTACATTTTGTCGTAAGTTTCTTGCAGAGATTCCTGATCCGCATGGAAAGAATAGGCATCTTTCATGATGAATTCACGTGAGCGCATTACGCCAAAACGAGGACGAATTTCGTCACGGAACTTGGTTTGAACCTGGTAGAAGTTTGCAGGCAGTTGTTTGTAACTTTTTAGCTCATTACGTGCCAGATCAGTGATCACTTCTTCATGTGTTGGGCCAAGCACAAAGTCATTGGTATGACGATCTTTAAAACGTAATAGTTCAGGACCGTATTGCACATAACGACCAGATTCTTCCCAAAGAGAAGCTGGTTGGGTCACAGGCATCAAGACTTCGAGTGAACCCGCGTTATTCATCTCTTCGCGAACGATCGCTGCAACTTTATTTAATACGCGAACGCCCATCGGCAGCCAGGTGTACAAACCTGAAGCCAACTTACGAATCATACCGGCACGAAGCATCAGCTGATGTGAAATAACTTCAGCATCGTTCGGGGTTTCTCTCAACGTTGCAAATAAAAAGCGACTCGCGCGCATGGAAACTGTCCTAAAAAAATTAAGCGTTAAAGCAGAGATTATACAATAAAAAATGAGGTGAACATTCGTGAATGTCACCTCATTGTGATGGTTTAAATTATGCCATGATTTTACGGGCTTGGCGCAGCATAAAATTCTTAAAGTCATCCAGGTAAGTGAAAATCACTGGAACCACGACCAATGTCAGCAGGGTGGAGGTAATTACCCCGCCGATCACGGCATGTGCCATCGGTGCACTTTGTTCACCACCTTCACCTAAGCCCAGAGCGAGCGGCACCATTCCCATGACCATGGCACTGGTGGTCATCAGAATTGGACGTAAACGGGTTTTGCCGGCATTCAGAATCGCATCATAACGGGCTTCACCCCGATCCATGGCTTTCTTGATGAAGTCGATAAGCAGAATCGCATTTTTGGTCACCAGGCCCATCAGCATAATAATACCGATAATTGAAAACAGGTTCATGGTCGAATTAAACAGGAATAGCGCCAGGAATACACCAATTAATGACAAGGGTAATGAAGCCATAATGGCAGCAGGGTGAATAAAGCTGTTGAACTGGGAGCCGAGTACTATATAAATGAATACAATTGACAGGGTAATCGCAGTGAGCGCATAACCTGCGGATTCTGCCATATCTGCATTGGCGCCTTGGGTATCAAAACTATAACCCGGCGGCATGTCGAAACTATCCTGAAGTCTGCTGATATCCGTACCGATGTCACCTGCGGGGCGTCCAGAGGTATTTGCTTCAACCAGCACCTCACGCGCCAGATCTCGACGATTAATCTGAGAAGCTCCCAGTTTTTCTTCAAAATTAGCAACGCTAGAAAGTGGGATCAAGATCGGCTGATTATTGCCATCCATTTTAGATGAAGTGATATACATATTTTGCAGATCACTCGGCAGGGTGCGCCGGTCTTCGGTCAGGCGTAAGTTAACATCATAAGTTTCACCTTTTTCATCCTGCCAGGTGGTGACATCATCGCCGGCAATCAGTGGGCGAACCACATTGGCAATTTGATTGACTGACAAACCAAGATCACTGGCCAGAACGCGATTGATCTGTACACCTAAGGTCGGTTTTGGCTCTTTCAGTGAGGATTCAAGATCGACAATGCCATCAATTTTAGCCATCTCGACCATAAAGCGATCGGAAATCTTCTGTAGTTCATTCAAATCAGGGCCTTTGATTGAAATCATAATCGGCTTTTGGCCACCCGATACGGTTTCATCCGCGGAAGCGACTGAGGTAATGGTAATGCCGCCCACAGATTGTAAACGTTGACGGAATTCATTATTGAGATCATTCAAGCTTTTCTCGCGTTCAGTCCGCGGAGTCACAGTGACACGTAAGCTGACATGGTTTTTACCGCGATCGGTCACTCCATTAATTACGCCGTAAGTTGCACGTACATCAGGATGCTGACGTACAATTTTATCGACCTGCTGCAGTTTGGCTTGTGAATATTCCAGTGAAGCATCGACTGGAGTTTCAAACTTGATCCGGATTTCACCCTTATCCGGGACAGGTACGAACTCGGTACCAATCAGTTTCGACAGGGCTAGAGCGCCAAACAAAGACGCCACTGCAATTACAATAGTAATGAATCTAAAGCGCAAAGCCAGTTTCAGCAGTTTTTCATAGACATGGCTTAAATTGTCTAATTTACCTGAAATCCAGTTAAAGAAACGTTTAATGCGCCCTGGCTTTTTATTGGGATCTTTTTTCTTTTCTGCCCAATGCGCAGATAGCATTGGATCTAGAGTAAAACTGACAAACATGGAAATCAGAACGGCGGTACTCACCGTTACACCGAACTGATAAAAGAAACGCCCAATAATTCCACCCATAAAGGCAACAGGCAAGAAGACCGCGACAATTGTCAGGGTTGTTGCCAGTACGGCGAGACCAATTTCTTTGGTGCCGTCCAGCGCGGCAGTGACATGGTCTTTACCCATATCGGTATGTCGTACGATATTTTCCCGTACCACAATCGCATCATCAATCAGCAGACCGATACTTAAAGACAGGGCCAATAAGGTCATCATATTGATGCTGAAACCAAAAGCCCAGATAAAGGTCAAAGTTCCGAGCAATGCAATCGGTAAAGTGAGGCCAGTAATGACCGTTGAGCGGAAAGAACCTAAAAATAATAGAACAATCAGCACAGCAAGAACCGCACCCTCAATAATGGTACGCGCAACATCACCAATGGTGCCGCGGATACTTTTTGAAGAATCCACCACAACTTTTAAGGTGGTTCCTTGTGGCAATTGGGCTTTAATGCTTTCAAGAGTTTTGTAGGTACTGTCTACTACTTCAATAACATTAGAATCAGAGCTACGCAGAATGTCGACAGCCACTGCAGCCTTGCCATCCAGAAATGCACCAGTTTCAAGTTCTGCCTGACTATCTTCAATTTCTGCGACCTGTTTCAGAAAGATCGGTGCACCATTTTTATTGGCAATGACCAGATCGCCAAAGGCGAGGGGATGCAGGACTTTGGAATTGATCTCAATCACCAGTTCCGAGTTGCCAGATTTTAATGTACCGCCCGGAACTTCGATATTTTCAGATTTCAGAGTATTAATGACGCTATCCACGCCAATGCCAAAAGCTTGCAGTTTCTGTGGTTCAACCTGAATGCGAATCTGGCGCTGTGCATCACCGAGCAGGTTGACGGTACCTACACCCGGAACAGTTCTCAGTTGTGGAACAATGCGCTGATCCAGATAGGAGCTTAGTGTCTTTAAACCCATATTGTCGGACTCAAATACGATCGACATGATTGCATTGGCAGTCGGATCATAACGCTCGACGACTGGCTCCTGAATTTCATCACGGAATTCAGCGGTGACTGAAGCAATTTTGTCACGGACATCCTGTGCTGCCGTGGTTGAAGGCACTTCCAGATTGAATTCAGCCGTGATCATCGACAGGCCTTCACTGGATTGTGAAATCACCTGTTTTAAACCGGAAATAGTATTGATCTGGTCTTCGAGTTTTTTGGTAATTTCCGATTCAACAGTTTCTGGAGAAGCACCTGGATAATTCGTATAAATTACGACAAAGGGGAAATCGACATCCGGAAATTCTTCCACACCCATGCGCTGCCAGGAAGCCAGTCCAAGTACCATCAAACAGAACATCATCATAATAGTGAAGACGGGATACTTCACACTAATTCGGGTAAACCACATATTAATGATCCTGTCTGATTAGTTGGAACGTACTGTCACTGGCTTGTTGAGATCTGCCTCGGTAAATGGAATGCGACTGACCTGATCACCTGTTTCCAGACCCTGGATCACTGCAGTATTCTGGTTATAGCGCTGTTCCAGAACCTGAACATTCACTTTAATAATTTTGTTCTGGCGAATAACCCAGACATAAGGTTTATTCTGGATATCCTGAATGGTATCGAGGGGAATAATCTGACCAGAAACTTGTTGAGAACTCAGAATATTGCCTTCAACAAAAGAGCCAATACTTAAAGAGGGAATACTTTCATTTGGTCTGGCGAAGAATTCAATCTGGCGACTAGCCTGATCAGCAATTGGAGATACCCGGCTAATAGCAGCGGTAAATGTGTTTGGATTGCCCTGAATCTGGTATTCAATTTTGCTACCTAAACGCAGACTGGACTGCATCTCACTCGGGACACGGGCCTGAATTTCCAGTTGATTTGGATTTACGATTTCAAACAGGGTTTGTCCGATCGCCACGGTTTGACCGGGCTCAACCTGACGCTGGGTGATCACGCCACTAATCGGGCTGGTGATAATGCCATCACGATCGGCTTTTACGGCAATATCGACATTGGCTTGCTGTGCGCGGACATTTTCAACCTGGGCCTGATAGTCAACCTGACTTTGCTCATATTCAACTTTAGAAATAAAGCCTTGGTCGAGCAGGCGCTTTTTGCGCTGCATCATGTTACGCGCCTGATTGGCCTGTGCCTGGGTAGATGCCAGATTGGCACGGGCCTGAGCCAGACGTGCGGCATTGTCCTGATTATTTAAGCGAACCAGTACCTGACCTTTAGCTACATTGTCACCGACCTGAGCATTAACACTGGTGGCAGTGGCCGAAACCTGCGCTTGAATACTGCTTTGGTTGACTGCGCGAATAGTGCCGGTAAATGCGGATTTCTGGATTGAAGTACCTGGTTTTACAGCTACCAGATCCTGAAGAATTAGTTCAATTGTTTTGGGACTTTCGGCTTGCGGTGTAGATTCATTTTTATTGCAGCCGCTTAGAAAAAGACTTAAGCAAAGTGCACTCACCATCAATACAGAGCGCGAAGAAGGGGTCTTTGAAATATGAAAATGCTGTGCAAATGGCATATTAATCCTTTTCACTTGTGGTCGTTTAAAGCAACAACAAGTTATTTGTGTTTATTCAAGTGCTTTTAAACGGGCAATAATTCTGTCGTATTCCGCTTCCATATTTCGATAGCGAGTTTGTAAAGATTGAATATTTTCTTTTTGAGAAATTAGGTTTTTCTGGTTGTTTTCAAGGTTGGCTTTTAAAGAGGCCGGGGGATTATTGCCTTTACGTAAATATTCACGTTCTTGGCGTACAAACATGACCCGGTCTTGCTGCAACTGTTTCATCTGTTCTTGCTGAAAGGCAATCTGTTTTTTGAGTTGGCTCAGACTTTCATTCTTTTTCTGTAGAGCAACATGGCTATTGGTATAGGCACGTTTCAGTTTTTGATCTTCTGCGATGCGCTGGGCTTGCTGGGCACGTTGCGGTGCCTGTTTAATATCTTTATCGACATTATAAGGACGTGCACGTTTAATGACCTGCATATTCTGGTCAAGTGCCTCATATCCATAGCGGATATGGTTGGGGGTAACGTTGGTACTGATATTGGCCACGCCTTTATTATCATAATAGCGGTACCAGGTGGCTTTTGGTGGCTGGTTAGTTGAGGCATAAGAAATGGTGACCTGAAGAAAAAGTGTCACTGCAAATATGAATCGGCCAGTCATTTTATTTTTATCAATGAAAGCAAGTTTTTCTGAAAACTGACTCATCATTGGCTCCCCAATTGAAAGTTGACTAAATTACTTATTTTAAAGTAATAATAATGCTATATTAGACTCAAATTCACGAATTAAAAACTACCATCAGTCAAAAAAAAAGCAATGACAAAATAAAAATGTGAAATGGTTAATGAAAATCCGCCATTTATGCACACTTGTGTAGAAAATGTTCATTGATAATACAAGTGGATTTGTGTTAAAAATGTTTATCGATCGTAATAAAATAATCCTATGAGCCTTATGGCGCATCGTTTCTAAAATGGGAAGGGTCAAAATGGACGATAAATTCCAAAATCTAAAAGTTATGGTCATTGATGACTCAAAGACCATTCGTCGTACAGCAGAAACTCTTCTACAGCGCGAAGGATATGAAGTCGTGACTGCGGTAGATGGTTTTGAAGCTTTGTCAAAAATCGCAGAAGCCAATCCGGATATCGTATTTGTAGACATCATGATGCCTCGTCTAGATGGTTATCAAACTTGTGCATTGATTAAAAATTCTCAAAATTATCAGAATATTCCTGTGATTATGCTTTCGAGTAAAGATGGCTTATTTGATCAGGCCAAAGGTCGTGTTGTTGGTTCGGACGAATACTTGACTAAACCTTTCAGTAAAGATGAATTGCTTAACGCAATCCGTAACCATATTAGTGCTTAATAATTGATTTTTTAGGGGAATTGGCATGGCGCGTATCTTAATCGTAGATGACTCACCGACAGAAACATTCCGTTTTAGAGAGATTCTTTCTAAACATGGCTTTGAGGTGATTGAAGCATCCAATGGTGCAGATGGGGTAACCATGGCTCAGGCTGAGTTGCCAGATCTGGTATTGATGGATGTGGTCATGCCAGGCGTGAATGGCTTCCAGGCAACACGTCAAATTGCACGTGGTGCAACCACCAAGCATATTCCGATTGTGATTGTAAGTACCAAAGATCAGGCCACTGACCGCGTTTGGGGTAAACGTCAGGGCGCCGCAGATTATCTTACAAAACCGGTAGATGAAAAACAGTTGATTGAAGTGATTAAGCACCACCTCAACGCAGGATAAGCTCTATGGCAGCAAATGGATTTATCGAATTGCTTCGCATTGCGAAACGGGGAAATAAAAACTACGTTTCTAATGAAAATGAAGTCAACCGATGGTCAGGCATTGCTTTTGAGATGATGGGGCAATATTTTGTTGCCCCGCTGGGGGAAGTATCCGAAGTGATCTATCCTCCAAAATATACGCCAGTTCCTAATACTCAATCATGGGTTTTAGGGTTGGCCAATATTCGGGGAAGGTTATTATCAGTTTCTGATTTGACTCAATATGTATCAGGACAGAGTAGCCAGTTTTCACCGACTCAAAAAGTATTATGTATTCACCATAATGACCAATATGTCGGTTTGGTTGTTGATCAAGTTTTGGGTATACAACATTTTAATAAGAAAAGTTTTTTTTCTAAAACAACTGAATTGGATAATAACTTACAAGAATACTGTCAGGGATTTTTCCACCAGCATAACCAACAATGGCATGTGTTCTTATTCAGTCGTCTGTTGCAAAATCCAAAATTTATGAACGCATCTATAAAATTTATAAATTAAACGTCGCGCACGAAAGTAATAAAGACGTAAATCGGGGAGAGGCTGCATGGGCTTTAAACTTAAAAAGAAAAATACAGGTGAAGGTAGCCGCAAAAGTGGCAATACTTTTTTATCCAAGATTCAATCACAAACAGATCAGTTGTCACGTGTATTTGGTGATAGTGAAAAGTCTAAACCGTTCATTTATGGCGCAGCTGGCTGTCTGTTAGCGGCAACCATCACTTTATTGTATCTTTTCTACAGTGTGCCACGTGCCAACCAGCTGACACAAAGTCTGGGTGATTTACGTCTGCTTTCACAAACCATTTCACGTCAGGCAACTGAAGCAACAGCTTCTGGTACACCTGAGGCGATGAAAAACCTGACAGATTCTCAAAAAGCTTTTGCTGAAAACCTTGAGACTGTAAAAAATATTCACTCCAATAATGAAGCGCTGCAAGCAGTAGATAAACAGTGGACAGAAGTGTCTTCTAGTATTGACCTGATTGCATCGCAACAAAAAATCATTAACCAGTTATATGACACCAACATCGCAATTGGTGAAGCGATCCCGGGGATTCAGGCCGAATATAACTTGATGGTCGACCAGATGGCGCGTCAAGACATGCCGTCTAACCAGGTGGTTATTGCGAAAAACCAGGTATTCATTGCGGAACGTATTTTACGTTCGATCAGTTTGGTATTGACCGGTAACGACGGTTCACGTGAATCAGCGGACGACTTCAGTGCCGATACCGAAACTTTCGGTTCATACTTAAATGCACAGTTAAACGGTTCTGCTGAACTGGGTGTACAACGTATTACTGATCCAAACCTGCGCGAGTCTCTTGAAGGCATTAAAGCAGAATATGATGATGTACTTGAATCAGCATCTGCGACAATCCTGAAAAACTCTGCGCAAATCGTAAAAGTACGTCAGGCATCTGCGTCAATTTTCTCGCAATCGGATGTCCTGCTCGATAACCTGAACAAACTATCTGGTAACTCTGGTCTGAAAACAATCGTTCCAGCAGTTCTGTTAATTCTGTTATTGATCGGCTTCCTGCTGTGTGTATTCCGCCTGTTAACCCTACGTGGTGCATCGGATAAACAGCGTGTAACCCGTCTTCAAGAAGAATATGACCGTAACCAGAATGCGATTTTACGTTTACTGGATGAGATTGCCGACCTTGCGGATGGTGACTTGCGTTCATATGCAACAGTATCGGAAGACTTTACCGGTGCGATTGCCGACTCGATTAACTTCGCGATCGACCAGTTACGTGACCTGGTATCTCGTATTACCGAAACTTCTCAGGAAGTTGCGCAATATACAGCGACAACTCAAAGCATTACCAACCAGTTAGCTGAAGCATCTGAACACCAGGCACAAGAAATTGCCGGTGCATCTGCTGCGATTAACGAAATGGCGATGTCCATTGACCAGGTATCTGCCAACGCGGAAGAATCTGCAGTCGTTGCGGAACGTTCAGTACAAATTGCTGCAAATGGTGCAGACGTTGTACACCGTTCAATTGAAGGTATGGATACGATTCGTGAACAGATTCAGGAAACGTCGAAACGTATTAAACGTCTGGGTGAATCTTCACAAGAAATTGGTAACATCGTCGCCCTGATTAACGATATTGCCGACCAAACGAACATCCTGGCATTGAACGCAGCGATTCAGGCGTCGATGGCGGGTGAAGCTGGTCGTGGTTTCGCCGTGGTAGCGGATGAGGTCCAGCGTCTTGCGGAACGTTCTGCATCTGCAACTAAACAGATTGAAGGCCTGGTAAAAACCATTCAGACCGATACCAACGAAGCCGTAATTTCAATGGAACAAACCACAGCCGAAGTTGTACGTGGTGCGAACCTGTCTAAAGATGCCGGTGTGGCACTAGATGAGATTCAGAACGTATCGAATAACCTGGCAAAACTGATTGCAAACATTTCCGATGCTGCGAAACTTCAGTCAGCATCTGCAGGTCATATTGCGACCACGATGAATGTCGTACAGGAAATTACTTCACAAACTACAAGTGCAACCTTCGATACAGCACGTTCGGTATCTGAATTGGCGAACATGGCCGATGCATTACGTGAATCTGTATCTGACTTTAAACTACCCGAATAAAGTCAGAAAGTATGAGGGGAGTGTGCCTTAACCCAGGTTGAGGCACATTCAGAAATACAGATAAAGCCTCGACAAGATGGACCTAACTATTAAGGATAGGTCTCGCGTGACGGTCACAATTAAGTTTGAGCGCCCTTCTTGGCGGCACAACGTAAGAAGCATTAGCTATGAAAGAAATATTAAAAAATTTAGTTGAAACGACAACGCTTCCTGAAGACAGTTATCTTGATCAAGATGCAGAAATTCTTGAAATTTTTGTCGAGGAAATCGAAGAGATTTTCGTTGAGTTAAATGCTTTATTTCCAGAATGGTTGAGTGATCCGGCTCATCAGGAAAACCTGAAAAACATTCGCCGCCATTTTCATACCCTGAAAGGTTCAGGCCGTATGGTGGGGGCTAAATCTGCGGGTGAAATTGCCTGGGCAGTGGAAGATACCTTAAATCGGGTACTTTCAGGCTCAATCCAGTTAACGCCTACGATTCAACAGTATGCCAAAGCTGTACTGAATATTTACCAGTTTACTTTATATCCAAAATTCAAACAGGTGCAGGAACTCGATGTTGACCTGCGCCCAGTCGTGCTTTTAGGTCAGCAATTACAACAACAAATGACACCTGAACCGGCTTTAGAAGAACTCTTGCAACTGGCAGACAGTCTGACTGCCGAAGGCCAGATCACAGGTCTTGAGCTAGGTGATTCGGCTGAAGATCAAGATACAACTGCAGCAATAGAAATAAGCACAACAGAATTTGAGCTTGAAGAAGCTGATAGTGAAGATGCTGCACGTAGTGATGTAGAAGAAACCGTGGCGATCTTTATCGAGGAAGCGGAAGAGCATCTCGAAACGATTGCCAAGTTCCTGCGTAGCGAAAACGAAAAAGTGCAGGATTATAATGCATTGATTCGTGCTATTCATACTTTGCGCGGCAGTTCGTCCATGGCCCAGATCGAAGAAATCTTCGAGGCCAGCTCTAAAGTAGAACATCTGTTTAAAACGCTGCTTCAGGATGAAATTGCATCCACTTCAAAAGAAACTGCTGTATTAATCCAGTATGCTGAATTTGTCAGTGACTATCTGCATTTGTTACGTCAGGGTGATAGCAGCAAACTGGCAGCAGTGTATGCGACTTTTGAGCGTGTCTGGAATGATTATGGCTTCGCAGCCACTGAAACGGAAACAGTTGAAACCCAAGGTCTGGTGACTAAGCTGGTTGAACTGGAGATTGACCTGTTGCTGGATGCCGAATTTGAATTCGATAAACGGGCTAAAGTCGATTATCCGGAATATATTCAGGCTTTAAGCGAGCAGGCTGCCGAGCTGCTTGCACATACAGATAACCGTGCCGCACTGGGTATTCATGAGTTTACGACAGATTTAAAATCTGCTTATGATGCCTTGCTGGAAAAACCGGTACTGCTGAATAGTGATTATGCTTATGAGCTGTTTGCCCAGGCACATCAGGAATTCATTCATTTATTCGATACCCTAGCAGCAGGCCAGCGTGTCATTCTGAATGATGATACGCAAAAAACCTTGAGTGAACTGGCTGCATTTGTACAGCAGGACCTGGAAATCTTTGCCGAAGACAATATCCCTGCTGAACAAGTATCAGAAGAAATTTCTATTCCTGAAGCTGCAACCACAGCCAGCATTGACTTCGCTGCTTTAAGCCAGCGTATTGCCTCTGACCGCCAATACATCGACAGCGCAGAAACTCAGCGTGATTTCGATGAGGATCTACTGAATATCTTCCTGGAAGAAGCGGATGAATTACTGGTAGGTATTGATGAAGATCTGAATACCTGGAGTAAGAAGCAGGATGATACGACTTCACTTAACAATCTGATGCGTCATTTGCACACCTTAAAAGGTGGTGCAAACATGATTACCGCTTCTCATATCGGTTCGATCTCGCACGAACTGGAAAGTATTTATGAGCGAATCATCCGTCAGCAGATTGCAGTAACGCCTACTTTGATTCAAATCATTCGTCTGGTGCAAGATAACGTTTCTGACCGTATCCAGTCGATCCGTGATGAAGGTATCGATTATCCAGCGGTTGAAGCAATTTCGATTCTGCAAAATATTCAGGCATTGGTGGCTGGTCAAGCTGTTGCAGCTCCAGTAGAAGCATCAATTCCTGTTGTCGAATTTGAATATGCAGAAGCTACTACTGAATCTGTAGAGACAGTAGATGATGCACCGGAAGAGATTGCATCAGAAAATACAGATTCAGATCTAGAGCCAGCTTTAGGCTTAGAAGATGAACAAGTTGAGCTTACTGAAACAGAAACCTTAACTGAAGCAGTTGAAGTTGTAGCAGAAGAACGCTCTGAAGAAGATGAACTGAAGTCGATTGTTGAAGAAACCTTCCTGGAAGAATCAGAAGAGATTCTCGACAATACCGAAAAACTGCTGAACCAATGGTTTGATCAGCGTAGTGACCGTAGCTTATTGCTTCAATTACAACGTGCTGCCCACAGTATCAAGGGTGGTGCGCGCATGGTTGAAAACGAAAAGGTGGCCAGCATTGCGTATGAACTGGAAACCACATTCGAACAGTTTGCGGTATATCACTTTAACTCGAATGCTTATGATGGCCTGCTGCAAAAAACACTGGCTTGGTTAAGACAAGCGATCTTCCAGCGTGACTATAGCAATTTTGAACAGATCCAAAGCAGTCTGAAAAAGATTGCTTATGTGGATGTTACTGCGCAGCTGCCAGAACGTCTGGCTAAAACAGAAACGCTGGTCACAGAAAATAGCTTCGAGTTTGTCGAAGGTGATGGTACTGAGCCACCACGTATGATGGGTGAGTGGATCGATACCGGTAATACCGATACCAGCCATGAAATGATCCGTATCTCTGCTGATCTGGTTGAGAAGATGATCGACCTGTCAGGCGAGAATGCAATTAACCGTTCGCGTATCGAGATGGATTTGGGTCAGCTCGGCAATACTCTGAACGAGATGGAACTGGCGATCAAGCGTCTGGCGGATCAGTTGCGCCGAATGGAAGGCGAGCTAGAATCTCAAATTATTGCCAAACATGGTTCAGAAAACTCGCGTTATGCAGACTTTGACCCGCTGGAAATGGACCAATATTCGTCCCTGAACCAGTTGTCCAAGTCGCTTGCGGAATCTGCTTCGGACTTGGTTGACTTCAAGAGCACTCTATCTGACAAGATTCGTGAAACTGAAGGTTTGTTATTGCAACAATCACGGATTCAGGCCGAGATTCAGGAAAGCCTGATGCGTACTCGTCTGGTACCGTTTGACCGGATGTTGCCACGTTTACAACGTATCGTACGTCAGACTTCTACGACTTTGAACCGTCCAGCTGAATTGATTGTTCAGAACAGTGAAGGTGAATTAGACCGTAATATTCTGGAACGTCTGGTAACGCCATTCGAGCATATGCTGCGTAATGCGATTGACCATGGTTTGGAAGATACAGCAGATCGTATTGCCTTGAACAAACCGGAAGTCGGTTCAATCCTGTTAAATATCAGCCGTCAGGGTACAGATGTCATCGTCTCATTTAGTGATGATGGTAAAGGTATCGATGCTGAGAAGATTCGTGAGAAAGCACTGAGCCAAGGCCTGATCAAAGAAGATCAGACACTGGATTCGGAAGAGCTATTGCAATTCATTTTTCACCCGGGCTTTAGTACCGCTAAATCTGTAACTCAGATTTCTGGTCGTGGTGTGGGTCTGGATGTAGTACAAAGCGAGATCAAGTCGCTGGGCGGTCACGTATCTGTCAGCTCTGAAGTCGGCAAAGGCACAACCTTCACCATTCGCGTACCGACGACTGTAGCGGTCAGCGATGCCTTGATGGTAAAAGTGGGCGATCAGCAATACGCCGTTTCTCTGGCGCAAATCGACCGTATTGTACGTATTGCACCATCTACTCTGGAAACTTACTTCAACAGTAAAGACGATTTCTTCAAGATTGATGGCGTTAATTACAAATTGCGTTACCTGTCTGAGTTCGTATCGAATCAGCCAATTCCTCGTCTGAACAACGTAGCGCATTCACTGCCAGTATTGCTGATTAAAGGCAACAGTGGTCAAACCATTGCCTTACTTGTGGATCAGTTAGTAGGTTCACGTGCACAGATCGTGGTGAAACCAATCGGCCATCAGTTCGCCAATATTGGTGTAGTCACTGGTGCGACGATTCTTGGTGATGGTCAGGTTTGTCTGATTCTGGATGGTCAGAATATTGCCCGTCAGATCCATGGTACGCAGCGTGTGAAACACATGCAGGATCAACGCGATGGTTCACGTTCTGGCAATGCTCGCCGTCTGGTGATGATCGTGGATGACTCGGTGACTGTACGTAAGGTGACCTCGCGTCTGCTTGAGCGTCAGGGCTATGATATTGTCACCGCCAAAGATGGTGTAGATGCGATTGAGCAGCTTGAAAATGTCTGTCCGGATCTGATGCTGCTGGATATTGAAATGCCGCGTATGGATGGTTTTGAGGTCACGAACCTGGTTCGTCACCACGATATTCACCGTGACCTGCCAATCATCATGATTACTTCACGTACTGGTGAAAAACACCGTGAACGTGCTTTCAGTCTGGGCGTAACCCACTACATGGGCAAACCGTTCCAGGAAGCTGAATTACTGGCGAATATTCAACAGTTAATTGCTGAAAAACAGGGGTCATAAATGAGTCAGAATACGACTAATGCCAAAATGGCTGATCAGATAAGTCAGCAGGAACTTCAGCATTTAATTACGGTATCTACCGGATTTATTGATGCTTATATTATTGACTGTCACGGCAAAGATCCAATGCTGTTACCACAAAATATTGTCCTGTCTGCACTGGATAGTGATACCCAAGTCAAGGTGGTTGAATGGCATGATGCGCAATTACCGGTTTATGCAGTTAATGATCCTACACGTAAAAGTGGTGTAGCGCTGGTGATTGAAGGAGATGAGGTGCATCAGCGTTTTGCCCTCATGTGTAATGAAATGCCGAAAACCATTCGTCTGCGTATTTCTGAAGTGGTTGATGCCGATCAGCAAGTGACTGACCCCGCAGTATTCCAGTATGTGCGGATGGGGGATCAGTTATTTCACATCCCGCAAATGGGCTATATCCAGTCTTCAATTGGCCTATAATTCTGTTCAACGTATAAAAAAAGGAACTCAGAAGAGTTCCTTTTTTTACATCTGGTGATTAATTGGCTAACAGGTTCACCAAAATTTTCTCGTAAATTTCAGCCAGTGGTTCAAGATCTGCAATATCGACATGCTCATTAATCTGATGGATCGTAGCATTCAGTACACCGAGTTCCAGCACCTGTGCACCGGTAGGCGCAATAAAGCGACCATCTGAGGTGCCGCCTGAAGTTGATAATTCAGTTTCAGTACCAGTCACAGTTAAAATGGCATCTTTAGCGGCATTCACTAGCTCACCAACGGGTGTCAGGAATGGCAGACCAGATAAAGTCCATGAAATATCATAGTCCACACCATGACGATCCAGAATTTCAAGCATACGTGCCTTTAGTTCTTCAGCAGTCACTTCTGTTGAATAACGCCAGTTGCAGAGCAGATTCATGGTGCCCGGAACGACGTTGGTTGCACCGGTACCGGCATTGATATTTGAAATCTGGAAAGAGGTCGCAGGGAAGTATTCATTGCCATTATCCCAGACTGTTTCGCAGAGTTCGGCAATGGCTTTAGACGCTGTATGGATTGGATTCACTGCAAGATGCGGATAAGCTACATGACCTTGTTTGCCTTTTACAGTCAGGTTGGCATTCAATGAACCGCGACGGCCATTTTTAACAATATCACCCAGTTTGTTGGTACTTGATGGTTCACCTACCAGACACCAGGTAATTTTCTCATTACGGGCTTCCAGCGTTTCGATCACTTTTACCGTACCATTAATCGATGGGCCTTCTTCATCTGAAGTAATTAGATAGGCAATCGAACCTTTATGATTCGGATATTTTTCGACAAAACGTTCAGTGGCTACAACCATCGCAGCCAAAGCCGTTTTCATGTCGGCGCTACCACGGCCATAAAGCTTGCCATCACGAATTTCTGGCGCAAATGGGTCAGAGTTCCAGGCATCCAGGTTGCCGGTTGGCACAACATCGGTATGGCCAGCAAAACAGAAAACCGGGCCTTCAGTACCTTTACGCGCCCAAATATTATCAACATCTTCAAAGCGCATTGATTCAATATTGAACCCTACCTTCTTCAAACGCTCTGCCATGATATTCTGGCAGTCATGATCAATAGGGGTCACAGAAGGCTGACGTAATAATTGCAGGCTTAAATCAAGAGTCGCGGAAGATGTCATATGGTGAATTCATAAGTCGATAAATTTGTCGGCTCTATGATAGGCGAATATGGCCTGTAATGTGAATGTTCCGCATAAAAAAACCCTATCTGAGATAGGGTTTGTGGAGAAGCTAGAAAGAGTTTAGTTTTGACGGATTTCTTCAGAAGTTTTTTCTGCAGTGCCTGTTACAGCTTCGCCTGCTTTAGAAACGTCTTTACCCACACCTTTGACAGTGTTACAGCCAGTTAAAACAAAAGCCATTACCAATGAAGCAGCAAGAATTTTTTTCATCATCATCTCCGTATTATCGATAATAAAATTTTTATGATGTGGAACTAAGATTAGAAAATATACGACATAAAAAATATGTGGTTTTCATAGTGCTTCGGTTAATAAATGTAATGTTTTAAAAGGGTTTATGCGCAGGAAAGGGTAGTAGAAGCGGGCTGCGATACATATAAAAATCCTCTTGATCAGCCTTTTTATAAAGTCCATTTGTCCACCAATAGGGACTTGAACTGCTGATCTGGGCATTGGGATAAATCCATTCATGACGTTGCAAACGATAGAAATTAGCCGCTGGGTCGGGAATCTGCTGACCCCATAAGCCTATGCGACGTTGGGTATTGACCCAGCCAGGTAAGGTCTGATCTGTACGATGCACTGGAAGATAAAGCTGGCCTTTTAACATGCAGAAACGCTGCTCAATCTGCTGATCCAGAGCCTCATCAAACTGAAACTGTTTCTGGGTAAAATGCTTCATTTTACGGATTAAAGTATCGGTGCGGTTTAGGCCATACCAGTTTGGCAGGCTAAAATCGGCTTCTGCGAGGTAGTATTTCAGCGCCACTTCCCAATGTTCAGTCAGACCAGCCTCTGTATTGAATAACAGAAAATCCAGTTCACCCAGTGTTTTAGCGCCGTCAATTTTCTGAATGCTATGACCTAAAAGCTTATAAGGATGATAGGCATCATCCAGCAGCCAGAACCAGACCAGCATTTCAAAGCGCAAACCCAGCCGGGTGCTTTTAAGCTGCTGCACGAATTGCTCCAGCTCTTCTGGATGCCGGTCCAGATATTTCAGACGTGGATGATAATTTTGCAGGTGATGTTGCCAAGTCTCAGAATCATGTAAGTCAAAAGCATGGACGACTTCAAGTTCGTCTGGAATTTGAGACAGAAGGTTTGGACTACCGACAGCAAATGCCAGTTGCCGCACCAAAGGATGCTGATAATATTGCCATGCTTCTACAAGATGATGATTTAGACTGGAAAAGGGCATAGCACATCCTGTGAAAAGTGCACAAATACAACGGACAGATTTTAAAAACACTTTATACTACCCCTAATTTTGTGGGTAGGACCGATTTATGAAAATATTGTTTTGGCGAAGCCTGGTCGTACTATTTGTCGTACTGGGTTTTATCGGCGCAATCTTGCCCGGCATGCCAACTACAGTATTTTTAATTCTGGCGGCTTGGGCGGCATCCAAAGGCTGGCCACAGATGGATGCATGGCTGCTGAATCATCCAAAATATGGTCCGACTTTAAGAGCCTGGCGTGCCAATGGTACTGTGCCACGCAAGGCCAAATGGCTGGCCAGTATCATGATGTTCATCAGTGGCATTATCATGTTATTTACGACAGCACCGCTGGCAGTCAAAATCTTTACTGATGTGACCATGCTGATTGTGGCGATCTGGTTATGGCGTCGACCCGAACCAGTTCAGGACATAATCCATCCAGAACACATGGCCACAAAGAAAGTAGAACTAGAAACTATCAAGACAGAGAAAGAGAAGTCATGAGCCATTTGCAGCTGGATCAGGCAGAAATCCTGATTGATCTCGCCCAACAAAAACTATATTTGCCAAAATATAATAAGCAGTACCTGATTTCTACGGGTAAGAATGGCATAGGTGAAGCAGAAAATAGTGGCAAGACGCCTCGTGGATGGCATAAAGTCGCTGAAAAGTTTGGCCAGCAGACACCTTTAAATAGTGTGTTTATTGCCCGTCAAGCGACAGGTGAAATTTATAATGCAGAACTGGCACAGCAATTCCCGCAGCGAGACTGGATTCTCAGCCGGATCTTATGGCTAAGTGGGCTTGAAGAAGGTTTTAACCAGGGCGAGGGTTGTGATACTTACCAACGTTATATCTATATTCATGGTACGCCTGATTCTGAGCCGATGGGTATTGCAATGTCACATGGCTGTATCCGCATGCGGAATACGGATGTGGCCGAGCTGTTTGAACTGGTGAATGAAGATGCACTGGTCTATATTTCAGAACAGCCGCTGAATCTGACTGTTTAAATGACTTAAATGACATAAGAAAATTTGTGGATGATTTAAAATTAATTGAAATATCTTCTATTTAAATAAAAGAAAATAGATGAGGTCATCGATCTTCTAGGTACTCTACTTTTATAGACAAATAGAGTTAGAAACATGATTTATAGTCTGCAAATAAAAGTCATCAATTTGTTCTTACAAGGCTGCAAGCTTTTAAAATAAAGATTACAGGATCACAACGTTGCGGTGAGCTGGGCTTTGTATAATCTTTCAGCAATACTGAAGTCTGTTGCATGTTCTGGTCTCAATTTTCATGAGTAAAACCGTAAAAATTCAGCTTTTAGTTTCAGAGAGTGTCCTTAGAAAATCGGTATAGACTTAAAAAATAAACAAAAAGTGTTGTTTTTTTTAACAATCAACCTATTTTTTAATCACTCACACCGAAAAAGCAGAAAACAGTCAGAAAAGCGTTTGACAGTCTGTGAAGATTCTCTATAATGCACCTCATCAAGCGATGAAGTCGATTTGAAAGGGCGCTTAGCTCAGTTGGTAGAGCGTCTGCCTTACAAGCAGAATGTCGGCGGTTCGATCCCGTCAGCGCCCACCAAGCTTCTTTCAAAGTTGAGACACTTATAGTGCAGCGGTAGTTCAGTTGGTTAGAATACCGGCCTGTCACGCCGGGGGTCGCGGGTTCGAGTCCCGTCCGCTGCGCCACTTTAAGTTCTTGATAAATCGTTTGCCACAATAGCGACATTGTGTAAGTGCAGCGGTAGTTCAGTTGGTTAGAATACCGGCCTGTCACGCCGGGGGTCGCGGGTTCGAGTCCCGTCCGCTGCGCCATTTACATGATAGACCTTTTGAGGGCGCTTAGCTCAGTTGGTAGAGCGTCTGCCTTACAAGCAGAATGTCGGCGGTTCGATCCCGTCAGCGCCCACCAGATTTTTTGTGATGCAGCGGTAGTTCAGTTGGTTAGAATACCGGCCTGTCACGCCGGGGGTCGCGGGTTCGAGTCCCGTCCGCTGCGCCATCCTAAGAATCAAACAGTTTGACCCTTTAAGGGCGCTTAGCTCAGTTGGTAGAGCGTCTGCCTTACAAGCAGAATGTCGGCGGTTCGATCCCGTCAGCGCCCACCATATCTTCTAAAGATATACGCGATGCAGCGGTAGTTCAGTTGGTTAGAATACCGGCCTGTCACGCCGGGGGTCGCGGGTTCGAGTCCCGTCCGCTGCGCCATTTTTCATTCCCTGATGTGAAAAATGTGTTTCAAGCAAGATTTTCTTTCTTGCGTCATAAAAACAACAGTGTTGTTTTTATTCCTCAGGGCGCTTAGCTCAGTTGGTAGAGCGTCTGCCTTACAAGCAGAATGTCGGCGGTTCGATCCCGTCAGCGCCCACCATATCTTTCTTGCCTAAATCCTGAATATTTCATAGAATTCGAAGTCTATAATAATTTGAAGATTTCAGACTATGAGAAATCCATATCAGCGCAAGGCAGCGATCAAATCGCAAAATACCGCCTACGATCCGCTACAAGTTTATAAAAATTTTATTGAAGCTATTGTTGCCCAAGGTGGCATTTTTGCACTTTACCAAGAGGGCTGGGCTTTATGTGCCACGCCGACAGGACAGCGTGCTTTCGCGACCTGGCAAAGCAAAGGTCTGGCCAGACTACTCATTAAAGATAACTGGGCCAATTACCAGATTCAGGAAATTACCCTCAAAGATTTTGTTGAAAAGGTCATTCCTTTCTTACGTCAGGAAAGCACTATTGTGTCATTGGATCTGACACCGGAAGGGCAGAATATTCTGGTCGCGCCTGAAAAACTTTTGCTGGATCTTAAAAATTACCTGTATCAGGTCTATGTACAGAAACCTGAACTATTCAAAAATCCAGCGATTCCTTCGCCAAGGCATATCCGTTTAAATTAATTTAATGCTTAAGTCACTTATTCAGATAGTGAATATTCATTGAGCAACCAGCCACTCAAAAAGGCAAAATATTCTCTTAACCAGGAGTTATAGCGCAGATAAAGGGGAGTGCTGGCACTCAAACTAATCACTTGCGGATAACCTTGGTGTCTGGCAATGGCGCGTGCACGGGGACTATGAAAATCACTGGTTGCAATCGCAATCGGATCATTTTGACTTATATTTTGTTGTTCCAATATCACTTGAGAATACATCAGGTTTTGAGCAGTACTTCTGCTTCGATCTTCAAGTTGGATAGGATTGATGAGTTCTGGGTAGGTGGTGTGGATATAGTGTTGCATGACTTCAGCCTCACTTTGCCTTTCCCGATAATTACGCCCACCTGTCATAATCATTAAAGCATCTGGATAGTGTGCTGCATATTTAGCTGCAGTATCCAGACGGCTTTTTAAGATGGGTGAGGGCTGTCCATTCGTAATCCCGCTACCTAAAACCAGAATAGCGGCAGGAGGCTGTGTAGATTCATTTGAAAGAATGGACATCTGGATATAAGCGAAGAAGATTGCGACACTGATTATCCAGAGTAGAAATCCGGCCCAGAGGTTGTTCCAGAACCAGATTCTAAATCTGGAATGCTGTTTCCAGCGTTGAATGCCTGAAAAGAGCAGAGCATACAGGATCAGTGCTACGCTAATGAAAATTGGCAAAAGAACACCGAAATGTCTTTGTCCCTGACTTATTAACCAGAGGCTGTTTATGCCAAGGATCAAACCAAAGATCAGGCTGAGGCTTCGTTTAAGTTGGCTGGATATTCGGATATTCATATTTTTATTAATCTTCTTATCTCTTCTTCTATCTTATTAATAAAAAACCGGGCATGAAGCCCGGTCTTTTATAGATCAGCTGATCTTAATATACATCACGACGATAACGACCATCCAGACGTAATTGATCTACTGTGCTTTCACCGAGAATTTCAATCAGAGCCTGATCGACATCGCTGGCCATGCCATTAATGCTACCACACACATAAATCACGGCGCCTTGAGCGACCCAGAGTTTCAATTCTTCAGCTTGCTCACGCAATTTATGATGCACATAAACTTTTTCCTGCTGGTCACGAGAGAAAGCAAGGTCCAGTCGTTTTAATGTACCCATTTGCAGCCAGGCCTGAATGGTTTCTTCAAAGAAGAAATCATGGGCACGCTGACGTTCACCAAAGATGAGCCAGTTCTGAGTATAGTCCTGACGGTTACGCGCACTCAGCAAGCTCATCAAACCTGCGATCCCCGTACCATTACCAATACAGATAATCGGACGGTTATCTGCAATCAGATGGAAAGATTCATTCTTGCGAATACGCAGGGCAATCGGTGAATTTAGGGCAGTATACTGTGTTAACCAGCCTGAGCCCAGACCTAACTGGCCTTGTGCATCAGATTGCTGACGCACGACCAGACGTAGCACTTGCTGACTTGGAATACTGGCGATTGAATATTCACGTGTAGCAAGAGTTGGTAATTGCTGTAACAGCTCATCTACTGAATCAAAAGGATCAACCTGAGTCAAATCACGATTCCAAAGTGCCTGTTCGATACTTTGCTTCAGAGAAGGCACTTGTGTACCCGCGGCAATACGGTATTTCTCTATAAATGCACGGATACGTTCAGGGCTGTTTCCTGGCTGGATTTCGGCAATATCACCTGCCTGCCAGACGGCTTCATGCTGTGGAACCAGTTCAATATTGAACGCAGGCGCACCAAGACTGTCTGGATTCAGCAATTCACGTTTGCTCAAAGTCCATTGATCGAAGGTTTTATCGATACCCATATCCTGCAATTCAAACTGGGTCACATGGGCAAGGGCATTGGTCCATTGCTGGATATGCTCATTATTGGCATTATCCACTTCAATGGTCTTGAAGAGCTGCTTGGCACCACTCTGTTGTAACCACTGGTCGATCCGATGACCAAAGCTGCAATAGGTATCAGGATATTCCTGGGAGCCTAGAGCCAAAACTGCATAATTGAGATGATTAAGATCCGCTTTGGCAGACAAAATTTTCTTTTCGAAAGATGAAGCCAGGTCAGGTGCTTCACCTGTGCCATAAGTACTGGCTACAAATAGAACCTGTTCTGCCTGTTGCAGATCTTCAAGGCTTAGTTGCTGTACTGCTTTAACGCTGACAGGTTGACGTGCTTCCTGTAAGGCAGTAGCTGTGCGCCATGCCAGTTGTTCAGAGACACCCGTTTGTGAAGCATACGCAATCAGCCAAGGCTTGGCATTTGGATCCAGAGGCAGGGCAGTTGCCCCTTGGCGTGCAGCCAGAGTAAGTTTTTTCTGCTTACGACGTTTCAGATAGAGCATCCAGCCGGTCACGAAGAACAATGGCATTAATAATGCAGCAATCATGACCAGGAACTGGTAAATAGGACCAAAAAAGCTGCCACGGTGCACAGGTAACATACTGCTCATGATTTTTTCATTGAGCTTTTTATCTTCATAGAGCTGGACTTCGGTAAACTCAGCACTGCGATAATTATAAGTCGCATTGTTGCGGGCACGTTCATGCTGTGCCACAGGGTCAACAAAACTCAACTGCATTTCACCATCCGGTTTTTTCGGCAGGTTAAATGTCACAGTTGAATATTTGCCTGCAAATTGAGTACTGAAGCCAGCCCAGCTTTGATCCAGTGCACGTGAAATACTTTCTGGACTCATGCCAGCTTCTTCACGGCCTTCACCACGTTGTCCGCGTTCACCAAGAGAACCACGTTGACCTTCACCACGTGATTCGCCAGCACTACGACCTTGTTCTTCACCACCACGGCCGCCTTGACCTTGCTGCATTTCAGGTTGTGGACGTTCTACACCCAGCACCTTGAACATACCATTGCGCCACCAGTCATAAGACCAGTACAGTCCGGTACACGCCAGGATCAGGTAAAAAATCACGACCCAGGTTCCAACAACCGCGTGCAGATCCCAGATAAAGTTACGACCTTTCAGTTGCGGCTTCACAGCTAGCCACTGCTTCACTGAATGGCGTTTTGGCCAGCGTAAATACAGGCCAGACAAAACGAAAAAGATCAGCATCAGGGTACACGCACCGGTAATCTGTTTACCAACGGGACCTACTGTTAAATTACGATGTAACTGCTGTACAAACTGGAAGAATTCACGGCCTTTAATTTCAGGCAATACTTCAGCCGTGTAGGGGTTGACCATCATGTTATAACCACGACGTGCTCCCTCTTTTACAATATTGACCGTACTGGAGGCACTTGGATCCTGTGCCACGGTAATACTGTTAATTTTCATTTCAGGGTTTTGGTTCTGGAAATGCTGATACAGCTGGGCAGGGCTAAGCTTGTCTCGCTCTTGAACCTGTACAGTATAACTGTCGCTATTCATCCATTTTAAGATTTGCGGCTCATAAGAATAAATAGCACCCGTGACTCCCATAATTGAGAGAATCAAACCTGCAGTAATCCCCAGAAACCAGTGGATTTGGAAAAATGTCTTTTTAAACATGATGGTCAGATTTATGGTGGTATGTGTAAAAGTAGGCAAATTATAACTGAAGAATCAGAACAAATTATAGATTATGATGATAATATTTATTCTCATTATCATTTGTGTCGATGAGTCGTATAAAAGATAGTCATAAAAAAACCTCCATGTCGAAACAGGAGGTCTTTCAAAATCGGGATGTGTCTTAGATTTCTTTTGGTGCGCCCACTTCTTCTTGCAGATGCTTGCGAATGGTCGCGAAAGAGAAGTTTTTACTGTCTAAACGTTTAGGCAGGATATAAGCACCTTGCTGACCTTTGACTTTAAAATTGATCAGCATGAATTCCGGCGTATTATACCATTCATAGATGTCTTTCCAGCCAATAGCACCCACGCCTTCCTGCATGCCCATTTTCTGGCGCATCACGATACCATGTGGCTGTACGCCCAGACGGATACCTTTAATTTCCTGTACCGGAAATTCATTCATCTTGCGTTTAACATACCATTCCAGACCGAAAGTACGGATCAGGTAATACAATACTACACAGACAATCGCTACCCAGCAGATGACAGTCGAGTAGTTCTTGATCAGGATAATTCCCAGAATAGACAAGGCAACAATAGCACCCATGATCAGCCAGGCTTTCATGCCAATTTTATTGGTACTACGCCAGATCATCAGCTGAGCATGACGCTGCTCAGCTTCTGAAATTTCATAGTTCACAGGCTGTAGGGTATAAGCGTATAAATTTTTCGCGGTCATAATGAAATTAACAGATTTAAAACTGTAAAAAGTTTAGCATTAATTGTGCTGATTCAGTGAGTATATTGTTCCAAAATCGGCCAAATTATAATGAAGCCAATTCAGTGGCCTGTTCGTCACGTTCGTGACTTAAACTTTGCTTTAACTGACTCAATTGCTTCAAGATACTAAACATTAAAGACAACTGTTGCAAAATGATCAATGGTTTCTGGTCTTCTTCCTGCTGTTGTGACAGACGCTGACGGATATTCTGGATCATATTCTGGGTGCTTAGGTCAGGGACTTCATCATAGAGCAGGGCACCACGAATATTTTCTAGGGCTTGATCCAGCAAGTCCAGCACATCCTGATCCTGAATTTTTTCACGATGCGCACCCAGCGCGGCAATATAACTGATAAAAGTATGATTCAGGCACAGGAACTCAAAAGCCTGTGATTTTTGCACCGGATCAAAATCAGGTTCAGTGGCCAAAGTCGAAATCAGGGAAGCAACTTCAGCATCCGTATTATGAGCTGCACGACGTACCACGCGGTAGGTCAGACCATTATTTCGTCCAGACTTATACTGTTCAATCACTTCACTCAAGTAGTCACATTCTGCCTGCAGACTACGGCTAATGCTGCGTGGCAAGCGACGGAATTTCCAGTCTGGAAAGATAAAGCTCACACCAAACCAGGCAATCGCACAGCCAATCAGGGTATCAATCATACGTGGAATAGCTGCGGCAAAGCCCATACCGTCCAGGTTAAAGTTGATCAGGGCCAGAATGGTAATAAAGGCAGTGGCCTGTGCATACTGTTTACTGCGTAATTCAAAGAACAGAATCCCACTCAAAATCAGCAGCAATAATTGTCCTTCAACAGAAGGAATAAAGTACAGAATGGCATATCCCAAAAGAATACCTGCCAGAGTCCCGACAATACGTAAACGTAAGCGGCGCTTGGTAGCATTAAAGTTAGGCTGGCTGACGAATAGTGCTGTAAGCAGGATCCAGTAACCATACTGAATATCGGTCAGCTGGACAAAGATATAGCTGATCAGCAGCACAATCGACAGACGAATAGCATGACGGAACAACACAGATTCAGGCGTGAGATGCTGCTTGACCCGAATCTTGATATCTTCCCAGCCTTTCAGGTCGTCATCTTTGAGCTGGTTTTCAATATGTTTAGCACGATCAAATTTGATATTACGTTCAGTTTCCAGGTTGCGTAACTGCGCATCAATAGATTTTAGGTTCTGGAATAAAGCAAACAGGGCATTGATCCAGACCTGATCATACTGCTGTTCTGTACGCAATTTTTCCAGGGACAATCTCAGGTTTTCAAAGGCATGTTTGAAGCGTTTATTATGTTTATAGGTTTTGCGTTGCTGAATGCTTTCACTCAGGTCTTTACAGGCTTTGCCCTGAATCGACAGGATGCGCTGAAAACGGAACAAAACGTCGCTGTGTTCAAAAATCTTGGCCAGTTTCTGATAATCAATATGCGCAGAATCGGCACGCTCGTGAATATCTTGTGCCACAAAATAATATTGCAGGCTACGACGAGTATCTTTCTGACCCCGGTCACCTTTCAGGCGGGTCAAAAGGACAGTCTTCATTTCATTAAAAATTGAAATCAGTTTGCCATTTTCCAGTGATAGCTCGATCATACTTTGCTGATAACTTTTTGCAGTCATATCGACATCGAACAGATTCGACTTGGCATAGAGGAAATCACCCAATGAGGCATAGCATTTGGCCAGATTATCCTGTGCACGTCGCGCAGGAAACAGTAGAAAGCTGAGGGTCGACAAAAAGCCATACCAGACCGCACCAATCAGCAGCAAGCTTGCCTGCTGATACCATCCATCAAAAAGTTCAACCCCCAGCATGGAATAGACAGAAATCACCAGACAGCCATAGGAAATCGTGGCATAACGTCGACCAAGCGAGCCAAGCAGAATCAGGACAATACAAGAAACAATGAGGGCAGAAGCAAACAGCAGCGGATAAGGAAATAACAGATAGACTGCCACTGCGGTAATGAAGAAGCCTAAATAGGTATAGAACAGATTCAGGATACGTACGGAAAAGCGGTCATCAATATCGCTTAAACCTGCGGCCACCACTCCAAGGGTGAGTGGAATAGTCATTAACTGCTGTCCCATGAAATAGGGAACAAAGGCAGTGCCTGCAAAAGCGATCAGCATACGCAGGTTATACATCAGGGTCGTGTTATAAGTCGCGTGCTTAAGACGATTGAGCCAAGATTTCAACGGTGATCCTTTCTCTTGCAGTCTTTGCTGCAAAGCTGAATATACATATGAGAAAAAGTATATTTATAACTTTTAATTTCCATGTAAATCATACTATGCGCTATGTTAATTTGTCTGCCTACTGCGCATTAAAATCTTTAATTACATGAACTCCAATACGACAGCACCACGACCTTATGCCATGTCCTGGATTATTTTGCTGGCTTCACTGACTGCACTTGGTCCTTTATCCATTGATATGTATCTCTCTGCCTTGCCAGAAATGGCAGCGGATTTTGGTGTCAGTACCCAGATGGTCTCCAATAGTCTGCCAGCTTATTTCCTTGGACTGGCGGTTGGGCAGTTGCTATATGGCCCGATCAGTGACCGGATTGGACGTAAGCCACCGCTTTATTTTGGATTGAGTCTGTATATTCTGGCCAGCCTGTTATGTATGTTTGCACAGAATGAATGGAGCCTGATTGCAGCACGGGTATTACAAGCCTTAGGAGGATGTGTAGGAGTCGTGGTTGCCCGAGCAACCATTCGTGATCGGCTGGATATGCAGGCGGCTGCACAGGCCTTTGCCAGCATGATGATTGTAACGACCATTGCACCGATTATTGCGCCAAGTCTCGGCGCATGGGTACTGATGTTCTTTGAGTGGAATATTATTTTCTTGGTGCTGATGGGCTGTGGCTTGTTTAGTCTGGTCTGTGTGCATTTTTTCTTTCAGGAAACCTTGCCCCCGGAACGCCGTCTTAAACTGAATTTGCAACAGGTATTGAGTTTATACCGAACCATTTTTCAGGATGAAAGTTTCAGACGACCGATGCTGGTGGGCTGTTTTTCTGGGGCGGTGATGTTCTGCTATATCAGCGCTTCTTCAGCCATTCTGATGGATCATTATCATCTGACCGAGCAGCAGTTTGCTTATACTTTCGGGGGGAATGCCGTTGGAATCATGCTGTTCTCGACCCTGAATAAGCATCTGGCTCAATATCTTTCAGTATTAAGTCGCTTAAAACTAGGTGCTTCTTTACAGGGAATCGGTGTCCTGGCTTTACTGGTTTTAGGCTATCTGAATATTGAATCTGTTGTCCTAGTTATGGCGGCCTTATTTGTCGTTGTGGCCTCGATTGGTTTTGTGGGACCGAATGCGATGGCGCTGGCCATGGCAGAGCAGGGCGCGCGTGCGGGAACCGCCAGTGCGATCATGGGCAGTATGCAATTTGCCTGCGGTTTGTTGGGTGGGGTTTTGCTGAACTTTATGCTGTGGGATGCTTTATTCAATATGGCCTTGGTAATGGCGATCTTTGTAGTTATAGCCTTTAGATCTGTATTGAAATTAGAACTGCCTAGAGTTAAACAGAAATAAGGAGCTGCAAGAACTCTATATCTCTGTCAGACAATCCAAGCAGCTCAAAGTTGATGCTTGGATCATGGCTTATCAAATCTTATTCATCTACAAAAACGGCAAATTCCTCTACCGGGACACGTGGGGTGATAAAGGTATTTACGATATGGTCTGGATCTGCATAGCCTAGTGACATGCCACAGACCAGCTCTTCATCTTCACCTGCTCCCAGTACATCTAGCACAATGCTATGAAAATGATTCCAGGCAGCCTGCGGACAGGTATCCAGACCACGTGCCTTGGCAGCCAGCATCACGTTTTGAATCATCATGGAAATATCCATTTTTGAACCTACGCCCAAATCTTTATGTAAGGTGAAGAATAGCCCCACTGGTGCATCAAACAGTTCAAAATTACGCAGGTTCTGGCGCGCCATTTTTTCTTTTTCGCCTTTCTGGATATTCAGCAAACCATATAAGCCCCAGCCATTTTCACGGCGTCGGTCGATATAAGGAGAGAACCATTGTTCGGGATAATAGGCAAAGGTTTCTTTATATTGCTCGGCCAGTGCCGGATTCTGGTAAAGCTCCATTTGCGCCTGACAGACACGCTGCACCAGCTCATCACGCTTTTTCCCTGTCAGCACATATACTTTCCATGGCTGGGTATTGGTCCCTGAAGGGGCGCGGCTGGCCACAGTCAAAATGTCTTTGAGCATGTCGGTACTGACCGGCGTATCCAGAAAAGCACGAACTGAATGACGGGAAGTAATGGTTTGATCTACAGCATGAACGAGGTTTTGATCCATTCTAATTTCCAATCTCATATCCTTAATGATGGTGAACTGACTATAAACCAAACAAACTCTGTCGGGCAGGGGGAATTTTAGTTTCACAGTGAATTATGATGATTAATAAAAATCACATGAATGAGAATGCACTTAAGAGATATAGAAGTTATATAAATAGCCTAAGAAATTTATTGAATGCTTAAACAAAACTCCTTCTAAACATGCAACCGATATTTTAGATGCTGATATCTTGAGCAATTAACATCGATGGCTGGAACTAAAAGGAAAGTTAAGAACAAAATAGAATGATTAAAATTCAATCTTAAAAATAAAATTAAATATCCGTTTTTACGTTCAATTAATATTTTATTTCGATTAAAATTTGGGGGTAGTAAACTATAAAAAATAAGAAGTTATAATTATTTTTTATATATTCACTAACTATAGTTAATAAAAAACAATAAAACTTTATACAAAGAAACAGCATAATGTGCGACTTTTCAGTTGAATACATGCATTTTGAAGAAATAATGAAGATTGCATGGTCAAGCTCTATTTGAAATATCTTATTGCAAATGACTTGATGAACTCAGTTAGGTTAAAAGCACTCATGCAGCAATTCATGCTGGTTGAGAAGTAAAAAATATAGGCTGGATGTTATCGCTATGAGTTGCACGTTTAGATGAATTTACGCATCTGGCGTAGCTTATGCAATCAGCAAAAGGCCGTTTTTCGCTTTTATAAATCTCTCACTGAATATGATCATCACGATGATATTCATAAGTTTGAAACAGATGCGGAATGCTTTGTTAATTCTAAAGGCGATGGATGAATGAAGTAGATGACAATTACATGGGGTAATGTAAGGTTTTCTTCTGTGGAAATGAATCGCAACACGACTTTTAGAATGACAAAAATTCAGAACCATCTTGGACAAAAAAATTATGGATTTTACTTTTAACGCATTTTATACCCTGATCGCTGCAGTAATTGTGCTATTACTGGGCCGGTTTCTGGTAGATAAAATCGATTTTCTAAAACGTTACAACATTCCTGAACCTGTCGCAGGTGGTCTGGTTGCAGCGGTTATCTCTCTGCTGGTTCATTCGTTCTGGGGCTACAGCATTACCACGAGCGCGGAACTGCAAACCAGTTTTATGCTGATTTTCTTTGCTTCGATCGGTCTGAGTGCGAACTTCGCTAAATTACGCGAAGGCGGGATCGGACTGGTGATCTTCCTGGTCGCTATCTCAACATTTATTGCACTACAAAATGCAGTCGGCATGGGCTTGGCAAGTTTACTGGGTATTGATCCTCTGATCGGTCTGATTGCCGGCTCGATTACGCTGACTGGTGGACATGGTACTGCTGGGGCTTGGGGTGAAATTATGGAGGTTCAGCACGGTATTCAGGGGGCTTTGGCGCTCGGGATGGCAAGTGCGACCTTTGGTCTGATTATTGGTGGAATTATCGGCGGGCCTTTGGCGAAACTGTTGATTAACCGTCATAATCTTGCTGTGGCCCGTACCGATCAGCAGATCGAAAAACGTGACAACACGCCAATGGACAGCACGACAGATGAATATGTGCAATTTGAATATCCACATCGTGTCCGTCTGATCACTGCCGATAATGCCATTACCACACTTGGTCTGTTTGCAGGCTGTCTGGCATTTGCAGAACTGATGACTGGCTTTAGTAAAGATACAGTATTTGAACTGCCAACCTTTGTATGGGCACTGGCTGGCGGCGTGATTTTGCGTAACGTGCTGGAAGGTATCCTGAAAATCCAGATCTTCGACCGTGCGATTGATGTGTTTGGTAATGCTTCATTGTCGCTTTATCTGGCCATGGCGCTGCTGTCATTAAAATTATGGCAACTGGCGGATCTGGCAGGACCATTGATGGTGATTCTCGGTGCACAGACCTTGACTATGGCTTTATATGCAGCATTTGTCACTTTCCGGGTGATGGGCAAAAACTACGATGCCGCAGTACTTGCTGCAGGTCACTGTGGTTTTGGGATGGGTGCAACCCCAACGGCTGTTGCCAATATGCAGGCGATTACCAATATGTATGGCGCTTCGCATAAAGCCTTTCTGATCGTTCCATTATGTGGTGCTTTCTTCGTTGACTTGATTAATGCCACGATCATCCAGATGATCTTGAAATTTTTCGTCTAATTTTAAGCTTGATAATGAGTCATAAGCTCATAAGGATATGACATGAATGATCAGCTAAATGAAACCTTACTGGGCTGGGTCGATGCCTTAAATGGTCCACTCTGGGACTTTTTGGTGGTGTTTCTAGTCGCAGTCGGTATTTTGTATACGATCATGACCGGTGCAGTACAGATCCGTTTATTCTGGCACAGTATCAAAGTCATGAAACGTAGTCGTGGCAAGGTCGATGATGACCATGGTATTACGCCGTTTCAGGCCTTTGTAACAGGTCTGGCTAGCCGGGTCGGTGTGGGTAATGTTGCAGGTGTTGCCATTGCGATTGCTGTCGGTGGTCCAGGTGCTGTGTTCTGGATGTGGTTTACTGCATTTCTGGGAATGAGTTCTGCTTTTGTAGAATCATCATTAGCCCAGTTGTTTAAAGTTCGGGATAACAAGAATCAGCAATTCCGTGGTGGACCTGCGTATTACATTACTCAGGGTCTTAAACAGAAATGGCTGGGAATTGTCTTTGCAATTGCACTGATTACGACCTATGGCTTTGTGTTCAATGCCGTGCAGGCCAATGCCATTACGGGTGCAACCTCACATGCCTGGGGCTGGAATGAAGCCAATCTGATGTTGCCATTAGGTGGTTTCGATCTGGAAGTTTCCTGGATTGGTCTGGTCTTGGTCTTGATTACGGCCATGATTATTTTTGGCGGGATCAAACGGATTGCAAAAGTTGCTGAAGGGGTGGTCCCTTTCATGGCAGTTCTTTATCTGGGTGTAGCTTTATATATCGCCGTCATCAATTACGATATGTTGCCGTCTATTTTTCAGCTGATCTTTAGCAAAGCATTTGAGTTTGAAGCAGCTGCAGGCGGTTTCTTCGGTGCCATGATCTCGATGGCCATGATGATGGGGATTAAGCGCGGTTTATTTTCGAATGAAGCGGGGATGGGTTCAGCACCGAATGCGGCGGCTGCCTCTGACGTGAAACATCCGGTGAATCAGGGTCTGGTTCAAATGCTTGGCGTATTTGTAGATACCTTCGTTGTGTGTTCATGTACCGCTATCGTGATTCTGGTTTCTGGCCTATATGAAAATGCCGGTTTTGAAGGCGTGACCTTGACCCAGATGGCGCTTGAAAGCCAGATTGGTGCTTGGGGCGATGACTTCCTGGCCTTGATTCTGTTCCTGTTTGCCTATTCTTCTATCATTGGTAACTATGCCTATGCAGAAGGAAATATTCAGTTCATCAATAATAACAGCAAGGTCATGTTTATTTTCCGGTTGCTGGTATTGTTTATGGTGTATTTCGGCTCGATTGCCAGTGTACCGTTGATCTGGAATATGGCGGACCTGTTCATGGGCGTCATGGCCAGTATTAACCTGATTGCGATTGTACTGCTGATGCCATTTATTTTGATGCTGCTCAAGGACTATACCGGTCAGCTGAAACGTGGCATCGAGCAACCAGAGTTTAAGCTCGATGATCATCCGAAATTTAAAGATAAAGTTAAATCAGATATCTGGTAAGACTTGAGCAAAAGCCCCGACTGGTTCGGGGCTTTTTTATGGGTTTAAATGGTTAGAATGACACAACATTAAGATAGCTTTGATATAGGATAAATCCGGCAATCAGGCTGAACCAGACTGGTAATTTCAAGCGTAACAGTAAAATCATCACGATGACAAAAAACAGATCAGACCAGGAACGAAAATATGCCTGAGAGAGATCAATCAGCAAATATAAAAGCAGTCCGACCACTGCCGCATTAATCCCGCTCACCGCCTGAAAAATAATACGTTGCTGCATTAACCATGACCAATAAGGCAAAGTAGCAAAAATCAGAAAAAATGAAGGAAGGAAAATGGCACAGGTTGCTAACAGTGCGTTAAGCCAGGATGAGCCTGTCCAAGGTAACAGAGCACCGACATAGCTGGCAAAGCTAAATAATGGACCCGGCATCAGTTGAACAAACGCATAACCTAGATCGAAAGATTGGGGCGAAAGTAAATTGGTCGCCACAAAGTCCTGATGCAGCAAAGGCAGAATGACATGCCCGCCACCAAAGACCAATGAGCCAGTTTGATAGAAATCAGCAAAAAATGCGAGTTCAGGCCAAGAACCAGATTTGACTAGTATAGGAATCAGAAAAAATGGTAATAAAAATGCGATGAACCAGTAAGGTGCATGACGTGGCCGAATATAGCTTGAGTGAATGGTAGATGAATTTGAAGCAGGCTTATTTTCCTGAGGAGAATTGGAAAATTTTGCCATTACGAGGCCAAAAACTGCCCCTAAAATAATGACCAGTAGCTGGTTCAAACTGATACTAATGAAGCTCAGAATCAGGACGGAAATGAAGACCAGTACATATTGCCAGATGCTCTTGCAGAAGCTATTGAGCATTTGCCAGAATGCCCAGACGATTACAGAAAAAACGATCAATTGAATGCTATGAAAGCTGTTTGAGTTTAGAATATGGAAATAGTACTGACCAAGTACGGCGATCAAGCTCATCAAAAGCGCTGAAGGTAAGGTAAACCCAAGCCAGGCCATGAATGCCCCAGCATAACCCCTTTGCAGATAGCCAATTGAAAGGCCTACCTGACTGCTGCTTGGGCCGGGCAAAAGCTGCGCTAATGCAACCAGCTGACCATATTGTGTCGCATTTAACCACTGTAACTGGTCGACAAATTTACGGTGAAAAAACACCAGATGTGCTGCCGGTCCACCAAATGCCATACAGCCCAGTTGCAGGAAGGTGAGAAAGATCCGGTACAGTGAAGGTGTATTCATACAGTGGCTGAAAATTGAAAGACATTAGTGCAACTGTATGACAGTTTTACGAAATTCTACAGATTATTTAAGCATGTGTTTATACACTATGCTGCTTTAACAAAATGAGGACGTGCTCTGCATGCAGAAATATGTACTGAGTATATTGGCGATGACAATGGTAGGTCTGAGCGGCTGCCAAACGACATCTAGTTTTAATCCATCTAACTCTAGTCATATTAAATCTGCCAGTTCAGTAGCAGAAGCCCAGGCGCGTCCAAATCAGATCAATTTCCGTAAGATCAAGCAAACAGAAAACCGTCCAGTGATAGCACTGGTTCTTGGCAGTGGCGGTGCGCGTGGCTATGCGCATATCGGTGCGATTGAAGTGTTGGAGCAGGCAGGCATACAACCTGACTTTATTGTGGGAACCAGTGCTGGCAGTATCGTAGGTTCCATTTATGCCAGTGGTAAACCAGCGATTGAACTGCGTAATATTGCATTAAGCATGAAAGCAACTGACGTCCGCGACATCAAGCTGGACCGTAAAGGCTTTTTTGATGGCAAAAAAGTTGAAAATTATGTGAATTTACAGGTCGATCAGACACCTCTGCAAGCCATGAAAATCCCGATGTTTGTGGTAGCCACAGCCTTGAAAGAGGGCAAGCGCGTAGTTTTTAATTATGGTAATACCGGTCAGGCAGTGCGTGCATCCGTTTCTATTCCAAGCATGTTTATTCCGACTGTTATCCAGAAAAAAGAATATGTGGATGGAGGGCTGGTCAGTCCGGTGCCGGTCAAAGTGGCTCGTGAGTTGGGCGCTGATATTGTGATTGCTGTCGATATTCTGGCGCAGCCGATCCATACCGAAACCACCAATGTCTGGGGCTTATTCAACCAGAATATTAATATCATGCAGCAACGTTTAGCTTCTGAAGAACTGCAATACGCCGATGTGGTGATTCAGCCAGACTTACGCGAAAAAGGTCATATCTTTGATGTGCGTGGCAGGGAATTGACCATGGATGCTGGGATTGAGGCGGCTAAACTCAAGCTACCAGAAATTGCTCAGGTCTATCAGAAGCATAATTATAGCCAAGGTCATCAGATTCCATTGCTCTTGGCTCAGCAACAATAGTTTGTTCTAAGATTTTGAATAAAATATTTATTTTTCAAATAGATGTATAAAGATATTCACCACTTTCCTCATATAGGTGAAAAGCGGCTCATTTTTGCTCATCGTTTTTAGAGATGAGCTGATGTTTTCTACCTATTGAAAGTCACTTAAAGCCCAAGTTTTAATGGGAAATAAATCTTTGAATTATAAAAATATAGTGATTTTATGAAAATATTTTAAGGCTATTTTTTGATTTTAACAAAATTATTCACAGACTTAAGTTAAACAACTGTTCAAAAGCTTAGAAGATCATGACAGAATAAAAATCGACAGATTAATAAATGTAAAAGCCATATGAATCACATCGAAATTGGCCAGCAAGTCACATTAGCTCAGTTTGAAAATACGATTTTTACTGTAACTAAAGTTCATCCCGATGGTTCTTTTACCGTTGAAACGATATTGCATGGCCAGCAGACTTTAAGTTATGAGAATGTGGCGCGAGAAATGTTGAGACAGGTGCCTGCTTAATTCGAGGTTATTTTTTGTTAATGCATGCAGTTTTCTTAAACCGAGTTTTGCATGCTTAATGGAAAATCTCTTCATCACAGTGCATTGATTCAAGAAAATAATTTAGTGGATAAATTCCTGTTTATTTTATAGTTACTGAAAATAACTTTCCGATGATTTCTATGAATCCTTAGAGAAATATCTTTTTTTTTGTATGAAGAAAAATTTCATATCAAGAATTATGATGTTTTATTTGCCGAATTGAACATTTTATTTAGGTCAAAAACGCTATAATAATGGTCTATATCATTGTCATTCAAAGAGTTCAGAGAAAACGATGGCCCCTTTAGATCAAATTGCAACAGCATCGGATGACCAGTCAGAGTTAACGATGTCGGTCCTTATGACGCCAGATATGGCGAACTTTTCAGGAAATGTACATGGTGGAACAATTCTGAAATTATTGGACCAGGTTGCTTATGCTTGTGCGAGTCGCTATTCGGGTAGTTATGTCGTAACCCTGTCTGTAGACAAAGTAAATTTCAAAGAACCGATTCATGTGGGTGAGCTGGTGACTTTCCTGGCAAGTGTGAACCATGTAGGTCGTACTTCAATGGAAATTGGCATTCGTGTAGAAGCGCAAAATATTCAGAAACGTACTGTACGCCATACCAATAGTTGCTACTTCACGATGGTCGCTGTTGATGAAAATGGTAAGCCTAAACAGATTCCACCGCTGAATCTGGACAATGACTGGAAACGTTGCCGTTTTGAAGCAGCTGAACAACGTAAAGTTGCCCGTCTGCAGGAAAATCATCATCCTTCATGCAGTATCTATAAAAAATCAGCGCATAGCTAAGAACTAAACTTAATTTGCTTATTAAAAAGACCTTCAATGAGAGGTCTTTTTTTTGCCTATAAAATTCATTTAACTCTGGCTTAAGCTTCTTTTTTAATCTAAAATGAAACGATACGTATCGTTTTGTTTTTTGGTTTTAAGCATGAGTGAAGAAGAAAAATGTTCACGGCGTCAGCACAGTATTCTGCAGGCGGTTTCGGATGCACTGGCAGAAGGTGAATATCATCAGCTAACCATTGAAGATGTGGCTGCACGGGCAGGGGTTGGCAAATCTACGATTTACCGCTGGTGGAAACATAAATCTGAACTGGTACTAGATGCGTTTAAGCAGCGCACAGCAGGGGTATTTGAACTGGATGCTTCACAAAGCCTGCGCAGTAATCTGGTTCAACAGCTAACTCTGTTGGTTCAGGCACTTAATCATCCGGTAGGCCGTGCTTTGCTGGTCGTTATGGCCAATTATCGGGAACTGGCTACAGATTTTTTTCAGCAATATCTGTTACCACGTCGAAAGCAGACTCATCAACTGATTCAACAGGCCATCGAGCGTGGGGAATTACGTGCGGATTATCCTTTTGATCTGATGCTGGACACCTTATACGGGCCGATTCATTACCAGATCATTTTCTTCAACCGCATGCCGGATGATCAATATATCCAGAATCTGGTAGATCTGGCCTTAAGCCCAGCTTTGATTTCTCCCTGAGTTTAGTCAGTTCTTAAATTTGTTTTTAAAAGTTGCGTGTTATGTCTGCTATTCCTGAGCGCTTATGGAATCGCTCCTTTATTCTGTGTTTATTGAACAATCTGTTCCTGTTTGTCTATTACTTTGCCTTACTGACCATTCTGCCGGTTTATATCATGAAAGATCTGGGCGGATCAGTCAAAGAAGCAGGTTTGGCTTTGACCCTGTTCTTAGTTTCATCCATCGCCGTTCGACCTTTTTCTGGCATGATCATCGAGAAACTCGGCAAGAAATTGGCAATGCGCGGAGCCGGAGTTATTTTTGCCTTATTTTCCTTTAGTTATCTGCTGGTCGATAGCATGTGGTCATTATTGGCAGTGCGTTTCTTACATGGGATCTGGTTCAGCATACTGACGACGGTCACCGTTCCCGTTGCAAATGAGTTTATTCCGGAATCTCGTAAGGGTGAGGGCATGGGCTATTTTGTCATGTCGACTAATCTGGGTGTGGTATTTGGTCCATTACTGGCCTTAACCGTAGTTCAGTTCACCAGCTTTAAAGTGCTGTTTGGCTTGCTTGCCGTGATTATCTCTATCGGCTTGATCTTTTCCTTCATGCTGAAAATTACCGAATTAGCAAAACCTCAAGCTACAGTGGTCGAAAAATCAAAATTCAGCCTGCATGACATTATTGAAGTCAAAGTGCTGGCGGTGAGTTTTGTGGCACTGCTCACGGCTTTTGCTTACTCCAGTATCATGAGTTTTATCACGCCCTTTAGTGAAACCAAGCAACTACTGGCTTATACCGGCATCTTCTTTATTGTTTTTGCGGCCTCAATGTTGTTGGTACGGCCTTGGGTGGGCAAAATTTACGACCGTAAAGGACCAAGTGCAGTTATCTATCCTTCCTTTATTTTCTTTGCGATTGGCATGATGATTGTCAGTGTCATGTCCAGCCAATGGACTATGTGGTTGTCTGCGGTATTTATCGGAATTGGTTACGGTTCATTATTTCCATGTTTACAAACTCTAGCGATTCAATCTGTCGAAAAACAGCGTATGGGCCATGCAATTTCTACCTTTTTTACCCTGTTTGATATTGGACTGGCAGTGGGTTCAGTAGTGATGGGTATGATCATTGCGCAATACGGTTTTGAAAAGACCTATATGTTCTGTGCAGTGATGGTGATTTTCACTTTATTGATCTACCGTCAATATGTGGCCAGGAAGCGACCTTCGACTTCAGCATCCTTACCGGAAGAATAAAATGGAATTAAGACATTTACGCTATTTTGTTACAGTGGCTGAAGAGCTGAATTTCACTCGGGCAGCTGAAAAACTGAATACTGTTCAGCCTTCACTCAGTCAGCAGATTAAGGATCTGGAGCGTGAAGTAGATGCGCAATTGCTGGAGCGGAATAACCGCAAGGTTGAGCTGACCGAGGCTGGACAGGCTTTTCTAAAGGAAGCTCTGTTGAGCTTAGAACATGCGGAACGTGCCGTGCAGGCAGCCCGTCAGATCGCCCATGCACATAAGGGTCAGCTGAATATCGGCTTCGTACCGGTCGCGGAAATGAAAATTTTTCCTTATATCATGCCGAATATCCGTGCACATTTTCCTGAACTGAAAGCACTGTTTCATAGCCTGACCGATGCAGAACAGTTTAGCGCGCTGAGACAGGGCAGTATTGATATTGCCTTTACCCGCTACCGAGATCAGTCGGATGAGTTTGAGTCCGTTCAGATTTTTGATGAGCCACTGACGCTGATTGTGCCGAAAAATTCTCCGGTCGCAGAAATGCCCTATGTCAGCATCAAGAAGTTTGAAAATCAGGACTTTGTGATTAGTGATGAACAAGCCTCACCACAGCTGCATAAGATTATTGATGATTTCTTTAGGCAGTCGAAACTGAACGTGAATGTGGTGCAGTATTCCACCAATATTCTGCTGAATGTCAATCTGGTCGGCATGGGGGTTGGCTGGAGTCTGGTACCAGCCTATGTGATTCCTTTACTCGGCGATAATATTGTGGTGAAGAAAACGCTGGAACCTTTACCGATGATTGCTCTCTATGTCAGTTACCGTAAAAATAACCAGCATCCTGCGATTGAACTGATTCTGAAAGTGCTCAAAGAAAAGTTTTGTGTAGACCTTTTTAAGTAAACTATTGATTTTCCATAAATGAAATGTGCTACAGAAATGATCTGTAGCACATGCTTTTTAATCGAAGAAGAAAATCGCTTTATACTGAAATTCAAAAAATAAGAAATCGGTTGAAGCAGAATGATGAAGCTCTATAACAACCCTCAGTCACGCGGCATGACCTTGCTGCCTATCCTTAAAGAACTACAGATTGAAGACCAGCTTGAGCAGGTGGAAGTTCCTTTTAAAGATATGCATCAGCCTGAATATCTTCAGATCAATCCGATGGGTAAAGTTCCCTGTCTGGTTGATCAAGGCGTCGTAATTTCAGAAATGGCGGCTATTATCATCTATCTGGCAGATAAGTATCAGGACAAAGGATTGGCACCCGCTTTAGATGATCCCAAGCGTGGTACTTATTTAAAATGGATTTTCTTCTGTCATGGGCCACTGACTGAATATATTGATGTAAAAAATTTACAAGTATCTCAAGAACAGATTGAAAAGGTCCGAACCAGTTTAAGTTTTGGTAACGAAGCCGCGGTATTTGATTTTTTTAAACGAGGTTTGTCGCAGGCCAAGCCTTATCTTTTAGGTGAAAAAGTTTCTGCTGCAGATCTATATGTGGCCTATTGTCTGATCTTCGCAATTAGTACCAAAATTTTGCCGCCGTTGGAAGAATTTAAACCTTTCCTACAGCAAATGGCACGTCGTGATTCTCTCAAAGATATTTCATGGTTTGAGCAATACCGAACTTAGCTTCTATGTTCATCTATAAATAAAAACCACGCCGTAGCGTGGTTTTTTTGACTGAGGTCAATTATTTGACATGGAGCTTGTTAAATAGCGCCTGACTTGTGCTTTCTATAGATTGAGGAATCGCTAAGGCTGCCACGAAGCGGTCTGGACGCAGGATGACGATAGAGTCCTTGGTCTTGCCGAACCAGGTACGAATGTCCGTACCGATATCACCAATGGTGATCACATCTTCGTATTGCTTACGATGTTGATTAGACAATTGAACTGTAGGAATAACCTGGATAAATTTTACGCCAAGTTTTTTCCACTGTTGTATCGTTTGCTTGCTTAAGCCCCATTTCGGATCCACCCCCCAAGCAATGATGGCAAAGTCATTGCCAATCACTTCATCCAGCAATACAGTTTCATCAGACTCCAGTTTCACCTGCGGCTGAATGAACATCTTGCCGACTGGAGAGTCTTTCTGAGTATTGGCCAGCAGGGCACCATCATGATACTTCGGCATAGGCTTAAAGCGCATTTCCAGCAGGTACTGTTTGATTGGCTTGATATAGTTCAATGCGTAAGCAATACCGTCACGAACAAAGCCTTGCCATTTTTTTGGTGGAGCAAGGACGTGGCCTGCCATGACTGAAAGATCGATCATCGCCTTGGCATGATCCTTACGTTCTACCTGGTAAGAGTCCAGTAATTCATGGCTTGCTTTACCCTGGATCACCAATGCGACTTTCCAGGCCAGGTTAAAGGCATCACGCATACCGCTGTTATAGCCTTGGCCTTGCCATACCGGCATGATGTGCGCAGCATCACCAGCAAGCAGGATACGGTCAGCACGGAACTTATCTGCAATACGTGCATTGTGGGTATAGACACGTTGACGAATCACTTCGATTCCATCGGTATTCGGTAAAACTTTAGATAGTAGTTTGGCAATATTTTCTGGTTTGCTGAGTTCTTCCTGAGTTTCGCCTGGCATGACCATGAATTCGAAGCGGCGAATGCCATGCGGCAGGGCAGCTGATACATAAGGACGCACCGGGTCACAGCATAGATAAATATGTGGGGTTGCCAATGGGTCATTATCGATATCAATCACGATCCACTGGTTTGGCGCAGTTTCACCTTCGAATGGAATGTTGAGGGTACGGCGTACATAAGAGTTTCCACCATCACAGGCAATCAGGTATTGCGCACGAATGGTTTCTAAGCTGCCATTTTTAGTCTGAACATTTAAAGTTACACCCTCAGCATCCTGGCTGAAATGTGTCAGATGGCGAGAGAAAAGTACTTCAGTTTTTTTATATTGTTTGAGGCCTTCTAGCAGAACGTTATCTACTTGTGGCTGAATGAAAGCATTACGGCGGGAGAAACCAAATTCACGAGTCAGTGGCTGAATGTCTGCGAAGCAACGGCCTTTGGGTGTCAGGAAGCGCATGGCATGATTCGGGGTAGTATGCGGCAAGACCTGATCAACCAGTCCCAAAGATTGAATGGTACGCAAGGATTCATCATCAATGCCGATGGCACGCGGATAATCGATCAGACTATCTAGCTGTTCAACCACAGTGACCTGTACACCCTGTTTGCTTAAATAGTTGGCAATTGTTAAACCTACCGGGCCGGCCCCCAAAATCGCCACTTCAGTGGTGTAATTTGTATTGCTCATCGCGAATGTCCATTCCATCAATTCAGGATTGAGACTATTAAGGAACAATCAATAGCGCTAAACAAGCTAGTCCATAGTAGGTCATGTCTATCAAAAAGATTTGGTTGAAAAGAATTTTATTTTAATAAGTTATTGATAATAAATAATAATGTTTAAATTTATTCATAAGATGAATGAATCCTATGATCATTTCTGGCTATAGTGAATAGCCTATAAGGTATAAAAAAGCTGAATCACGCAGTTGCATGATTCAGCCTCAGTCTACATCCGGCAGCACAGGTCGAACCTACTGGAGATTTACTGCACGAGATGTTGCTTTAAACCTGATTAACGATTCGATGTCGACTTAGTCGTTTTTTTACCATCTTTGTCTTCTGTAGCAGCTTCAGACGCAGCAGGCTGGTCAGCAGGTCCAGCCGTGGTTACATTTGGATTTGGGTTATTCGTTGCAGGAAGTTCCTGAGTTGTCACAGTGACTTTCTGTTCCTCAGTGGTCTTCGTGTCAGTGGTATTGTTTGCTGCAAAACTGGTAGCTGCGGCTGCAGTAAGCGTTGTTGCAAGTAAGATTTGTGCATATTTCATGTTGAGCATCCTTTTTATTACATTTATAAACTGCCGAATGACCATCACATCAATCCGGCAGGAATTCATCCTAAGCATGAAAATTTTATGGAGCAAAGCAATTAACAAAAGCCGCACGAAGCTGTTAACCAAGCAAATACAATCATTGGAAATTTGTTTTCTTCTGTTAAATGTATAGGAAATTGTTAGCTGGAAATGTGTGTAAATATTTCAAATATAGCGTTTAAGTGAACTAGTTAACGGTTAAAAAGTACTTACTACAGACTGTTATTTTTATTTGAACCGAGATAAATAGAATCTAATCATCCAAGAATGAACATTTTTGCAAGAGTCCAGTGTTCTATAATAGTCAGGTTTACTCATTCTAATTCTATCTTTGAGAGAGAATCAATTTTGAAAGTTCTTGCCGCTCAGCAGCCTATTCCTGTACACATCATTTCCGGATTTTTAGGTGCCGGTAAAACCACTTTATTAAAATATTTACTGAGCCAGAAACCGGAGCAAGAAGTCTGGGCTGTGCTGATGAATGAATTTGGTCAGATTGGCGTTGACCAGCAGTTATTACCTCAGGATCAGGGCTATGCAGTAAAAGAATTGCTGGGTGGCTGTTTATGTTGTAGCAGTCAGTTGCCGATGCAGATTGCTTTATCCCGGCTATTGTCAGAAACCAAACCGGACCGACTGTTTATTGAGCCTACAGGACTCGGACATCCCGGGCAACTGCTGGAACAGCTCACCGAACCGCATTGGCAAAGCCATTTAAAGATGCAATTTTTGGTCACGGTAGTCGATGGCTCACGTTTACATGATCGGGACTGGACGCATCAGAACCTGTATGCGGATCAGCTGAAAGTTGCCAATATCGTGGTTATTTCCCATGCTGATTTGATGACTGAAACTGATCATGCTGCTTTAACTGAACTCAAGTCTGAGTATCAGCCATATGCCCAGTACTGGCTGATGATAGAAAACGGACAGCTGGATATTGAGCAAATCAAACAGGATTATCAGGGTACTTCACGTCAGATTCAGCCACTGCTCAAGCAACAGCGCCAAGTGTTGGGAGAGGTGCCGGCTGTCGTACATCAGTTGCCTTATCATTATGTTGAAAGTGCACAAGGCTATCAGGTAGCAGGTTGGAAATTGCCAAAACGCTGGCAGTTTGATTTTTATGATCTGCTGGATCTGCTTTGTGAGCAGCAGGATTGGCTTAGAATCAAAGGGATTTTTAATACCAATCAGGGCTGGAAAAGCTTTAATTTCAATCCTGATCAGTTTAATTATCAGTCTGCCGAAGAAGGCATTGATAACCGGGTAGAAGTGATTTACCAGACCTCACGTGACTGGCTGGAATTTGAAACCGCCTTAATGCAATGCCGGATTGTTCAGGAAAAATAACTTCGAATCTGCGTGTTGAAAATAGCTGGATAAGATGAAATCTGTTCAGCAAAAATGCAATAAATCTTATATGCTAGGCGCCAAATTTGAGGATTGTATTATGGCGTTAAAAGCGACAATTTATAAGGCAGATTTGAACGTTGCCGATATGGATACCCATCGTTATGAAGACTATCAGTTGACGATGGCGCTGCATCCTTCGGAAACCATTGAACGTTTGATGGTACGTATTTTGGCTTATGCACGTTTTGCTGGCGAGGCGCTTGAATTTACCAAGGATCTGTTTGAGACTGATGAGCCAGCGCTGTGGGAAAAAGACCTGACTGGCCAATTATTGAAATGGATCGAAGTGGGTTGTCCTGACGAAGATAAAGTCAAGAAAGCCAGCGCACGTTGCAAACAGGTCGCAGTAGTTGCTTATGGTTCTTCAGTTGATGAATGGTATAAACGTAATTCCAAACTGAAAACGCTGTCAAATGTTGAGGTCTGGAAAATCTCGACCGCCAGCACTGAAGCGGTACAACAGTTATGTGAACGTACCATGCAGCTGCAACTGAATGTCATGGATGGCGAATGGACCTTGATCGGTGATCAGGCCCAAGCTGTAATTGAATGGGAACAGTTACAATAACAGCCAATAAGGATGCAAGTCTCGGCTTGTATCCTGATTCAGAAATTGCGTATACCTGACAATAATAAAAATGAAACAGGGATAAATATATGCATCCGGATCTTTATCGTTTGCTCATTGCCCTCGGTATTGGTGCAATTATTGGTGCAGAACGCGAATATCGCAGTAAGTCTGCCGGTTTGCGGACTATGATCATGGTCAGTCTGAGTTCCTGCTTGTTCACGATTATGTCAATCAAAATTGGTCTGGATAGTCAGGATCGGATTGCAGCCAATATCCTTACTGGCTTGGGCTTTGTTGGTGCGGGAGTTATCTTTAAAGATGAAAACCGGATTTCAGGCATTACGACAGCGACAACCATCTGGATGACAGCAGCACTGGGCATGGCAGCTGGCGCGGGTTATGAATGGCTGAGTCTGTTTGCTACTTTTATTGTATTAATCGTGCTGATTTTTCTGATCTATGTCCAAGAGGGAATAGAAACTTTAAGTCAAGCACGAACCTACCGAATTATCTGTCCTTATCAACGTAAAACCTTAGAGCAATACGAAGAATTATTTAAAACTTATAATATGAAAGTCGTTCGCAGTGTGCAGCATAAAACGGAACACCGTATTAGTGGACGCTGGATTTTAATTGGCTCCGCCGAAAATCATAAAAAATTGACTAACTATTTACTGAATGATTCAAATATCCAGGAACTCAGCTTTTAATCCTTTAAGCCTCAAAGCTAAAGGAATTCTGTCTAATCCCGTTTATACTATGCGTATTTGCCAGAGAAAGGATATTGGTCATGACCAAAGAGCTAGAAATTATTGATTTGAAAGTGGGTGAAGGTAAAGAAGCGGTTAAGGGCGCGCTTATTACGACTCACTATACTGGCTGGCTAGAAGATGGCACCAAGTTTGACTCATCACTGGATCGTGGTAACTATTTTGAAACCGTGATTGGCACTGGCCGTGTGATCAAGGGCTGGGATCAAGGGATTATCGGTATGAAAGTGGGCGGTAAGCGTAAACTAATTGTGCCTGCTCATTTGGCTTATGGTGAACGTAAAATGGGAAATATCATCCCGGCCAATTCAAACCTGATTTTTGAAATCGAACTGTATGATGTTAAAACACGTGATTGATTCACTGAAATAAGCTTCATTCATTGTGATGAGTGAATGTTGAACGGGTGAAGTCATAGCTAGATGGACTTCATCCGATGAGCTACAAAAAAAGCTTTGCACTCCCTGCTATTCGACGTAGATTATAAGAAGAATAAAGCACTTTTCAGGAAAATACTGTCTTTGCAAAACATGATAAGGAATGTCTATTCTGTAATATTGATTTGGAGCATTAGCTGGGTCCTATTAGTGATGATTCCAGTTTTCGCCCAGGCATCTCTTGAATCTTCCTCTGTCACGCAGCACAGTCAACCGCATATTTCCGAAATTCACTTTACTGAAGATCATAGTAGCCAATTGCCCCAAAATTGGCAGTTTTATCCAAACCAGTTTATTACTGAACCAAGTTCCGTACTTACTCCGCAAGAGGTTCAATTACCCGCTTCATTTAAAGACCTGACCGGTTCAAATATTGGCTATGGAACCTTTATCGGACATTTCAAAATTCCATCAGAATTTATCGGACGTCGGATCGCCGTGCATATTCCGGCTGAATATGGTGCCTATCGAATCTATATCGATGGAAAATTTATTCTGCGGCATGGGGAAATTGCGAAAACAGCGGAAGAGCAGAGAAATGAAAGGGCTCCTCGAATCGGTTATTTTGTTCCTGAGAGTGAATATTTCACCATGAGTATTCAGGCCTCAAACTATACCCATCTGCATGGCGGGATTGAACAGCCTATACGCATTGGAACAGCCGGAACTATTAACCGTCAGTATCAGCAGCTTATGATGAGCATCAGTATAGTCTGTGGACTGGTGCTTGGGGTGGGTTTTTTTACGATTCTTTTTTCGATGTTCAGGGGTTCAACCGAACGCAATAGCAAAAGTATTTTTATCTTTGGCCTGTTCATTATTTTTCTGGCCCTGCATAACTTTTTTGCAGCGCCGTATGCCTATTCGATCGTGACTAAGCTCGGTTGGCTATGGGGAACACGCCTAGAATATCTGTTCACTTTCCTGGCGATTCTATTTTTCCTCAGTTATATGTACCTGTTTAATCAGCGCTATTTGCATCGATTTATTTATAGTGTTGCCGCAGGACTTTTACTACTGAACTGTGTCGTAACCCTGTTGACCGATCCGGAAAATTTTCAACGTCTGGCCTTGTATAGTGCGATTTTCGGGATAGTCGTGGTGGTCAATTTTATCTATGGCTTTTATCAGACTTTACATCATAAAGACAATTATTCGCGCTTGACTCTCTATGCGGTCATTTTTCTATGCCTGACCTTTATAAATGACTATTTATTGCTGATCAATGTGATTGAAAGTGTGCATCTGTCTTTTATCTCGACCAGTCTGTATGCCGTGATCATCATGTTTCAGCAGTCGCAAAATTATGCCCATCAAACCTATGCGACAGAGCAGTTGAATATGAATCTGAAAGAGTTAAATAATTCACTCGATCAGAAAGTCAAAGCACGTACCGAGCAATTACGTGAACTGAATGCCAAACTCGAACATCAGGTGAATATTGATGCTTTGACGGGTGCCTTTAACCGCCGTGCTTTAAATGACCAAATCCAGCAGCAGTTTTTATACTGTCAGCAACATCCACACAGTACACTGATTTTTGCCATGCTCGATGTCGACTATTTTAAAAACTACAATGATTATTATGGGCACTTAAAAGGAGATGAAATTTTACAGAATCTGGTCAAGGTCATTCAGACGGTACTCCCCGAATCCGCGTATTTAGCCCGTTATGGTGGAGAAGAATTTGCGATTCTACTTACTGATGTACCTGTCCAGGCAGCATTTCAATCTCTGGAAAAAGTCTTAATCAAGATTCGCGAACAGCAATTTGAACATTTAAATCGCACAGATGATAAATCCTATGTCACGGTTAGTATGGGCATTTCTTGGATGGATCAAGCACATCTCTATCCAGATATTCATGCACTGATGAAAGCGGCAGATGTACAGTTATATGCGGCTAAGCAGGCAGGGCGAGATCAACTTAAAATGGCATGAAAAATTTTTAATTTTAAAAAGCGTATTTATATAAATGATAATTTTCTTCATTTTCCGATTGAGAATTCGGTGAGAAAAATCCATTTTTTTGATAATAACTTAAAGCCGTTTGAGTCGATTGGACTTTAATTTTATGGATATTTTTACGCACTAAGGATTTGTGCATCTGATCAAAAAGCTGGGTGCCAAAGCCGAGTCGCTGGAAACGTGCAGCCACATAGTGCATCAGGATTTCTCCAGTGTCACTGACCAGCAAAAAGCCGACAATCTGATCATTTAAAATATACACCCAGCAGTCGTTATAAAGCATTTCCACAATTAACTGGGCGTGATTAAACTGCTCCAGCCAGCGCTGGATCACGCTGTCTTCACGTTGATGATCCAAAATACAGGATTGAATACTGTCGTGGATGACCTGAATTATTTGAGGTATATCTTGAATCTTCCCTTCACGAATCATAATTTTATTCATTTACTCGACCATAAAGAGGGACCTTTTATTTGAAGGAAAATGCTCAGAAAAACAAATACCAATCGTGTAGCTTTTTGAGTGCATTTGCTAAAGAACCGAGAGTTGATGATCGATTCTGTAGTGATTTGTCTGATTTATTTATCTTGATCAATATTGGCCTTCTGGTTTAATTCTAATTTTTAACAAGATTCTAGATTTTCATTTCAAATTAAATACTGGGAAATAAGACTCAACCGAAGAAAAAATCCGAAAAGATCTAAAAAAACCCCTCATGTTTGCTGTACAAAAAATAGACTTGTGTTAAGTTGAAAGAAGATCGCCAAATCAAGAATTGGCAGACCGTGATAAAAATAAAATTAACCACACGAGATGATCAATGATTCTTAAATTCCTGATTTTTTCATGTCTAGCCCTGATAATTTATGCGGCCTGGTTTATCGGCATGAAAATCTATAAAACCCAGCGTTATGTAAAGAGTAAACGTGTCGAAAAAAAGGACCCGATTTCCAGCAGTACTGAAGAGAGTCAATCTGAGTCTCAGGAAACCTTGCATGTGGTCGATGCCTATGAGCTGGAACTGTTTGATGACGTGGCGCAATTATTTTTCCAGCATCAGGTTCAGATTCAGGACCGCAATGAAGCAGAGCAGTTACAGCAGGAACTGCTCCGTAAGATGCCGATGCATACCGGTACACAAATCCGTCAGATGGATTTAGGCGAATGGTCAATTTTCTGGAATTTTTATGACCAGTCACTGGAATATTATGTCGGCCGTTATGGGGTATTTTATGCCCATGTCGACCGTTTCGGCGAGGAACACCGTCAGGAAATCAGAACCGATATTCAACAGGCACGTTATGCTTAAGCAGCTAAATGCTTAAATGCTCTAGAAACTAAAATCAAGCTGCATATTTGAGTTGATGTAATTCGCTGAACTTGGTGAGCACTTCATCCCAGAGCTGTTCTGCGCCCTGACGGAAATAACCCATATGTCCCATATGCTTGAGTCCATAATCAGCTGCCTGAATATTGATATAATGCAACGGAGCCTGACGATAATGTTGCATAAAGGCTTGTCTGGATTCAGGTAAGGCCCAGGCATCATCAAGCGCGGCTACGGCATAAATAGGTGTTTTTACCGCGGCATAATGGGTATGCAGGTCTTTCAATTCAGGATCGGCAAAGAAATAGGTCGGATTTTTACACCATTTTCGCCACTGACGATAAACATCACGTGGCAAGTCAGCGCCCATATTTAAACGGCTCCATGGCAAATAGCCTGTCACTGCCACCATCGGTGGAAAAACAATATTCCAGATTACCTGAACCTTGATTCTTTCAGTTAAAGGCATATAACCATGCCAGCCAGCACCGGTGCCAAAGCAGTACATTGCTTCAATGCGATCATGATATTTGCTTAATCCCAAGGCCTGTCCGCCATAGGAATGGCCAATCATATAAATGTCCAGACCGGTTCGGCTGAGATAATCAATCGCAGCGCTGAGATCATATTGTCCCCAGTCCAGATATGACATTTTAAAATTCTTTAAACATTTAGGCGCAGAATCAGCCACGCCACGATAATCAAAAGTCAGTACCTGAAAACCTGCTCGTGCTGCATAATCGGCAAAGCGCCGGTAAAAAGCTTGGGGAACACCTGTCGCACAGGCGATGACAATATTGGCTTTGGCATATTCACTGCGGTAAAGCTTGCCGGTTAAGGTATAGCCATCTTCTGCCAAAAACTGCACGGTTTCAACCTGAACTTTTCCTTGTTGCATACTGGATATCCTTATACGTGGATTGAATCAGGGGAGGTGAATCTATATTATTTTTAATCTGATCTAAGCCATGATGTCAAAACTCACGAGTCGTAAATGACATCTATGCTTACCTATATGGCATGTAATCGCCTCATACAAAAGGAAGGGCTGCCTCATGCTGATTGATTTTCATCAGGCACAATTACAGAAATTTATGGCTTTAGCGACTCAGGTTGAAGCTGAACCGGAACACTATTTACAGTTTGATTCCGTTTCTGATTTGTATAAGGCCAGCTGGTTAAAGAAATTTCCTGCGGGTACGGTCTGGTATGCTTCCGGCCTAGATGATGGGGCAGAAGAATTTCATGCGGTCATTGAGTATCGTGAAGTTCAGCTTTTACTCAGCTGTGGACCCTGTATATCTGCAAAAATTGCCTGGAAACATTGACCTCAATGCCAATTTTTCTCAATAAAAAAATAATGACAGCCGATGTAAAATTGACTTAAATAGCTTATCTTCTCTGTCAGATGATTCATTTGACTTAATTTGAGTCCATAACCCCTAATAAAAATAAGGAAAATAGATATGGCCCACCAGTTTACCGTAAATGCAATTATTCGCGGTGTTTCGATTGATGAGTTTAAACGTCTGGCAAATGACATCAGTTTGCATGAAGCGGTTTGTCATCGGATCCCTGCTCAAAATATGGAAATTCTGGTTTCAGAAAAGCAGGGACACCTGTATACCCTGAAACGTGCCTACAATCTGGATGTCAAAATCCCAGATATTGCCAAAAAACTGCTAAAAGATGCATTTCGCTTGCAGCGTACCGATGTTAGCAATCTAGAAGAAATGACTTCAGTCGTGGAACTAGGTGCCAATCTGCCGATTGAAGCTAAATGTCAGCGTGCCGTTACAGGTGATGAACAGCAGATTCAGTTCCAGTTGAACTGGACGGTGAATGTGAAAGTGCCTTTGGTCGGTGGCATGCTGGAAAAACATGCCGAAGGTGAAATCCGTAAATTCAGTGAGATCGAGATCAGCATTGTGGAAGATGAGCTACGCAAGAATCTGAAAGCTTAAATTCGTACATTCTCACTTAAAAAAGAGCCTGTAAGTCAGGCTCTTTTTTATTTTAAGCTGTTTTTTCAAATTTGCTGCGGTAAAGCAGGGAAGTGAATAGGGTCACTAGACAAACGGTCCAGATATAGTACAGGGCACCAATATTGCTATATAGGCTCAACCATTGCACCAGTGGCAAGGTGATTCCACCTGCAATCGCATAGGCCAGATTATAGGAAAATGAAATTCCGCTGAAACGGATTTGTGCCGGGAACATTTTCACCATGCTATAGGACACCATGCCCACGGTTCCTGAGCTTAGACCGAGCAACATGTAAAGCATGAACACCGTTGACGCTTCAACATGACCCAGACTGTGATAAAAAATCCCGGCCATTGCCGCGACAAAAATAGAGCCAAGTAAAATGACCTTGCCTGCACCGAAACGGTCAGCCAGTACACCAGCGATAATGCAGCCGAGCATTTGCATTAGGATTGCAGCACTTTGCATCTTGAATGCATCAGCACGTTCGAAGCCAAAACTGGCCACCAGTAAATTCGGCATCGCCAGAATCAAGACCACCACACAGCCGGTCAGGAACCAGGTAAATAACATCCCGATGCCTACAGCAGTTTTGTGGCTTAATAGTACCTGTTTGACTGGTAATTCTTTCGCCAGTTCTTTTTTCGCCTGCATGGCTTTAAAGACTGGAGTTTCTTTCAAATAACTGCGCAGGTACAGTGCCACAAAACCGAAAATCCCACCCAGAATGAAAGGAACGCGCCAAGCCCAGTCTTTGATTTCCGCTTCAGTGAACTGAAGTGAAATAAATAGCGACATTAGGGCACCAAGTAGAATCCCGAGCGATAGGCCGGCAGTCAGCAAACCATTGGCAATCCCAATTCGGCGTTCTGGCACATGCTCTGACACAAAGGTCCAGGCAGCCGGAATTTCACCGCCAATCGCAATACCTTGAATAACACGCATCAATAGCAGCAGTAATGGTGCAGCATAACCAATACTTTCAAAGGTTGGCATGATCCCGATCATGAGGGTCGGTAGCGCCATCAGCAAGATGGATAGACTGAATAGACGTTTACGACCGATCAGATCCCCAAAATGTGCCATCACCACACCACCGAGTGGGCGGAAGAAATAGCCTGCAGCAAAGATGCCATAGGTATTCAGCATGGCCCAAAATGGACTCAGGGTACTTGGAAAGAACAGTTCGGAAATTAGTTTGGCGTAGAACACATAAATGACAAAATCATAGAATTCCAGTGCGCCACCTAGGGACGATAGTCCGAGGGTGCGTTTATCAGCACGGCTCAGATAGGGTTGTGCATTCATGTGGTCGTTCCATTATTTAATATCCATGACTTGAATGCTGATTTTAAAGAAGGGTTATTTTCTTGAATAATCAATCTTTCTTTGTTTAATCTAAACTAAAAGTTATTAAAATTTGAACGAACGAAATTATTTGGAATATTTTGATTAGGGCGTGTTGACACTTTTAGCTTAAAAAAATAGCGAAGTAGTAAAATCAAATCGCCAAACCCAATTTTACTATTCGCTATGCCTCGTACCATGCTGACAGATCAACACTGGCAAAAGTTGAAAGTTATTCT
>NZ_VPAW01000019.1:0-60010 GCF_013419055.1 Acinetobacter sp. YH12108
ACTTTCAACTTTTGCCAGTGTTGATCTGTCAGCATGGTACGAGGCATAGCGAATAGTAAAATTGGGTTTGGCGATTTGATTTTACTACTTCGCTATTTTTTTAAGCTAAAAGTGTCAACACACCCTAGAAATACTCAGAGATATTCATTACATAAAACCTTCGATCGGGAGGATTGACAGGAATTTTATTGAGGCTTTTTGATACCACTTCATTCCTGGCTCTTTTTTAAAGGTCTTTGTTTCACCTTTGGCATTGCGGATTTTCCAGTTAATGTTCTGGTTGGCATCCAGAACCAGCTTATAGGCATACTTGCTTAAGTTTTTGTCCATGGTTTCGTGTACCGCACGGGCCAGATTAGGACTATTTAGCAATACGCCAATTTCAGTATTCAAATAAGCTGAGCGTGGATCGAAATTAAAAGAACCAATAAATACCTGTTTCTGGTCAATGGCCATCAATTTGGCATGCAGGCTGGAACGGCTCAGGCCTTTTAAGCTGACCTTCGCTTTTTGTGCCAGCTCTTCAGTATTGGCATTCAGGTTGTCGGCATCTGGCGCGGCCAAAAACTCGTAAAGTTTTACATCATTTTCTAGCAATTCCTGACGATATTTAGCATAAAAGGCATGGACCAGCGGCACGTCATTGGCCTTATAAGAATTGGTCAGTACTCGAACTTTGACATCTTCTGAAGCCAATTTCTTGAGACGTTCTGCACCCTGTTTTTCCGGTACAAAATAGGCCGACACGATATCCACACTTTCTTCCGGTTTTTCCAGATGCTGTAATAACTGGAAGTTCAAGTGATCTTCAGTCTTAGCCTTTGACTTGATTTTACTTGGTGGATCTTTGACGACTTCAGCTTCTACCCAATCAAGTTGAATGTTGTGTTCCAGCCATTTATCGAAAGCCTGTGAACGATTGGCCAGATTCAGGTAATTCTGGATTGCAGTATCATGGCTATATTCTTCCAGCTGCTGTTTCAGGCTCGGGTAGCGTAGCGTATGATGACGAGGATTAACAATCTGCCGCACCGGGTAGGCATAATCATCATTCCAGTATTCATCAAAAGAATGAATGATTTCATCAGAAGCGGCACCGACCAACATCACATCTACATCAGAGAACTGATAACTGTCACTGACGTTATAATACTGGTTACTCATATTACGGCCACCAATCAGGGCAATCTGGTTATCGGCAATAAAGCTTTTGTTGTGCATGCGGCGGTTGATCCGTTTTAGATCCAGCAGCATATCCATGGCACGGTATTTACGGAAACGGTAGGGGTTATACAGTTTGACCTCAATATTCTGGTGCTGGTCCAGCGCCAGATAAATACCTTCCATTTTCTTGGCATTGTTATCATCCATTAGTAGACGGACTTTTACGCCACGGTCTGCTGCCTGAATGAGGGCATGCAGAGCCAGTGCACCAATACGGTCGTTATCCCAGATATAATATTGCAGATCCAGACTGCGTTCCGCTTTATTAATCAGCTGGATACGTGCAGCGAGTGCTTCGAGCGGATCTGGTAACACGTGATAACCGGTCAGGCCAATATTCTGCCGACGTAAAGGTTCAACAATCTGGGCCAGACTGGTTTGCGATGTATCCGTTTCAAATGCCATCCGGCTAGGCTGTTCAGTTTGCGGAGGCAGCGTACTGCAAGCAGGAATGCCGAGTACCAGGCTGCAGCTCAGTAAAATGCCAGCTTTATAGCGGTAAGCTTTTGATAAGCCAGAGGGTTTTGAATGAGCGGAAGCGTGGGGAGCATTTACCATAAACATCAAAGACTGAAAAATTTGGATTGAGTATAATTGCCAGCTATGAAAAGATAAATATAAAGCCACTAATCAGCTCCTCGACTCGACAAGGCAAATCTATGTGGGATACCAGTTCCGTACTTTTTTATTTTTATCTAGGCATGGCCATTCTTGCCGTTTGGGCAGTGTATCAGGCCTGGTCGAGTCAGTCGCGTACAGAAACCATTCATCCCTTTAAAGCATTTTGTCACCTGCTGGCTTTCTATCTGGCCTATTTACTGATTCCGCTGGTGTTCTTCAGTATTTATGCAGGATGGATGGGCTACTATTCGATTCATGAGTCTATTTTTATTTTCGTGATTAGTGCCGTACTCAGTTATGCACGGTTTATCGAGCCGCATTTGATTCGGGTCGAAACCACGCCTTATCAAATCAATCCTCAACAGAAACTTAAAAAACCGGTACGGATTGCCCTGATTGCAGATTTACATATTGGCCTGTTTTCCGGACATGAACGCCAGTTAAGACAGATTGTACATAAGTTGAATCATCTGAAACCTGACTTGGTAGTGGTCGCAGGAGACTGGACTTATGAACCGGAAAATAAACTGGCACAGGAGCTGGCGGTCTTAAAAGAAATTCATGCGCCGGTATATTCGGTGACAGGGAATCATGATGAACAGTATCCTGGCCCTCCGATTCAGGAATTGCTTCGTTATGCGCTGGAAGTGAATCAGGTTATGGACATTGAAGGGCAGATTGTCGAGTTTGATGAATTTCGTCTGCTCGGGGTAGGGGATTTGTGGGCTGGAAAAACCGATATGCGCGCAATGCCGGATCTGCCTCAAGACAAGCCTTGGGTGATTCTGTCGCATAATCCAGATACCGTGGATATGGTGCCGAAATTGCCAACACGACCATTGATGCTTTCTGGACATACGCATGGTGGGCAGGTCGAGTTACCCTGGCTGACGGATTATGTGATGAAAAAGGTTTCCATTCTGGGCCATAAAAAAGGCTTGTATCGGCATGAGCATGCAGATGTATTTGTGACCGTGGGAACGGGCATGGTAGGGGTACCATTTCGTTTTCGCGTACCACCAACCATTGATATTATCGAATTGGTCTAAAAAAAACTGATTCATTCGCTGCTGTTAAAGCAGTAGCCAGAGCACAATAATAATCAGTAAAATAACGGCTGCGGTGATCCAGATTTTCTTTTCAATCTCACGGCCGGGCACACGTTTGCCGACTTGCTGTGCAGCCACCTCAGTATCTTTAGCGATGCTAAGGTTGGGATGATCTGGAACTTCCAAAGATGTAGTTACCACCGGAATATTTTCATCAGCATCATCAGTAAAGCGTGGGCCAATGTTGCCTTTATTGTTCCGATTCAGCGCCAGATCATGCTCGCGGACAATTTCATCAATGACCTGTATCGCCTGTGATTCATCTAAAGCTGTATGCGTCCGGATATAGCGAATGGCGTCCAGTTTTTTATCATCCTCTAGCAGAATCACAATATCTACCAGCTGTTCTTGAGTAAGTTGCTCAATAAGATCCTGCATCACTCTGCCTCATTATTCTCTGGCTTTATTTATTTGATTGTTCCCGAAATATCCGCAAAGAAGTAGCAAGTTTTTGTTGTGAAATCATAAAAAAAGCCAGCATGAACTGCTGGCTTTGATTGAGATGATTTAATCTGTCAAGATCCTTAGATCTGATTGTTTACATCATCATTTTTAGTTTCACGGATCAGCAAGAATGCAAGTAATGACAGGATAGAGGCTGCTGTGAGGTAATAACCTACTGCAGACAAGCCATACGTTGTTGCCAGTTTGGTTGCAATCAGTGGCGCAAAAGATGCACCAAAAATACCTGCCAGGTTAAAGGTCAGGGCAGAACCGGTATAACGTACTGAAGTCGGGAAGATTTCAGACAATACGGTACCAATCGGACCATAAGTCAGACCCATGATCGCTAGGCCAATACATAAAAAGAAGAACACAACCAGCGTACTGCCTGATTCAAGCATATCGGCAAAGAAGATACCGAAAATAGCAGAGACCACACATACCGCGATTGAAGTTGTCTTACGACCGAATTTTTCTGCAAGAACTGCTGAAAGTGGAATAAATGCAGCAAAGCACAAAGTTGCAACTAATTGCAATTGAAGGAATTCTTCACGTGTATAGCCGAGCTGTTTGGTACCCCATTGCAATGCGAATACAGTCGTCAGGTAGAACACCACGAATGTACAGATCGCAGCGATGGTACCCAATACCAGCATTTTAGAATGCTTTTTGAATACTTCGAAGAAGGGTACATTCACTTCTTTCTGCTTTTTCAACACGTTCTGGAATGCAGGGGTTTCATGCAATTTCAAGCGAATCCATAAACCCATAATCACCAGTAGCGCACTAGAGATAAATGGAATACGCCAGCCCCATTGCATGAACTCTGCTTCAGACATGAATGCGCCAAGCGTCAAGAATGAACCTGTTGCCAGAATGAAGCCAATTGGTGCACCAAGTTGCGGGAACATACCATACCAGGCACGTTTGCCTTCTGGCGCATTTTCAGTTGCCAGTAGAACCGCACCTGACCATTCACCACCCAAACCAAGACCTTGGCCTAAACGGCAAAGGGCCAGCAATAGTGGCGCAGCAATACCGATTTGTGCATAAGTTGGCAATAAACCAATGGCAACGGTAGAAAGACCCATGGTCAACAAGGCCGCGACCAGTGTCGCTTTACGTCCGATCCGGTCTCCCAGATGACCAAAAAGTGCAGCGCCGATTGGACGGGCAATAAAGGCAATCGCAAAGGTTGCCAGCGACTGAATAGTCGCAGTCATAGGATCTGTACTTGTAGGGAAGAACAGATAAGGGAAAATAATAACGGCAGCTGTGGCATAAATATAGAAATCAAAGAACTCGATTGTAGTGCCTACTAAACTTGCTGTTAAAACACGAAATTTTGAATTGGTTGCTGTAGTTTCTGTTACAGCGATAGAATCTGAAGACGCCATGAATAACCTTACACTTACTAAAAATAAAAAACTTAGTTTTAAAAGCGTAATCTTTTTAAAAAAGGCGTAATTTTTTAAAAAAACAACTGCAATCTTCTCGTTTCAACTCGCTCAGGGTCACTGAAATGAAGAAATGAGATGATTAAATCACGTAAAGATAGATAGACAGAAAATGTGATCCTGCGCCTATCAATACAAAAATGTGCCAGATAGCGTGGGTATATCTTACTCTTTTCAAAGCGTAAAACAATGCACCTACAGTGTATGCTAAGCCACCAATGATCAGAAAGGTTAAAGATTGAGCACTTAAGTACTGCTGCATATCGTCCATAACCAGTAGTGCCAACCATCCCATGACCAGATAAGCGACCAAAGAAAGTTTCTGGAAACGGTTGATGAAAATGAACTTGAATAGTGTTCCCAGTACAGCAATCACCCATAAGGCAATCAGTAAATACTGGGCTTTGGCTGTTGGAATCGCAATCGATAGAAACGGGGTATAGGTACCTGCAATCAGGTAGTAAATTGCCGTATGATCAACTTTTTTGTAAAAATAGCGTCGGTCAGCAGCAGTAGACATATGGTAGAGCATCGAAGCGGAAAACAGCAGAATCATGCTGAAAGCATAGACCCAAAGGCCAATCCATTGTCCGGTACTCAAATAAGAGCCTTTAATAATCAATAAAATACCGGCAATTAAAGCCAGTGCAGCACCGAGGCCGTGACTAATATAATTAATCCGTTCCTCATTGTGATCATAATCTGGAACTAGGGGAGCATTCTGCATGGTTGTCATTCTTTTTAAATATACACTTGTATAATAATTCAATTTTGCTTTTAAGTTAAGAACAATTAAACTTGAGCAGCAATTCATATCAGGTTTTTCTTATGTCGACATCGACTTGTCTCTCGGTTCAGGAACAACAGTTCTTGGAGGCTTTTCAGCAAGCCTTTGAAACTGATCATTTTGATCGTCTGATCTTAAGTCAGTATAAAGGTGAACTTGAACAATTGGAGAAAATGACCTTTAGAGTCATTTCGCTCAATGAACAGAAGGTTTTGAGCTGTGTCTATCGATACAAGACTCAGGATGTCACCAAAAACTATCCTTTGAATGAAGCCTTGACTCAAGTAACGGAATTATTGGCCTGTTGCAAGCAAGCTAACCTGTTTACCGATCAGGAAGAATTGCAGCTGAAGAAAAACAAGAAAAAGGCCATGCTGACACGAAGTAAAGCTAAACCTACCTCTACAAAGACAAAAGCCGAGCAGGGCCATGACCGGGTTAAACAGCGTTATGTCGATCAGGACAGTGTATTCCTACAGCATTTAGGAATCACCGATCAGCAAGGCCAGATCATTCCGAGCATGGCGCGTAAGTGGAAACAGATTAATAAATTTGTCGAGATTTTCTCAGGCGCACTGGCTCAAATCCAGCCGCAGGAACAAGGATTACGTATCGTCGATTTCGGTTCAGGTAAGGGATATTTAACCTGTGCGCTATATGATTATATGCAAAAACATGGTCAGACGCCGTATGTCACCGGCGTAGAGCTGAATCCGAAAATGGTCGAGTTCTGTCAGAATGTCGCGCAGCAATCTGGTTTTAGCCAGCTGGATTTCTTCCAGGGCGATGTGCGTACCTATGAACCGGAACGTCTCGATGTGATGATCGCTCTGCATGCCTGTGATGTGGCGACCGATTTTGCAATCCATAGCGGTATTCGCTTGAATGCACAGATCATCATGTGTGCTCCATGCTGTCATAAAGAGTTAAGACCGCAATTACAGAGTCCGAAAGTGCTGTCACCAATGTTGCAGTTTGGCATCCATGCTGGGCAGCAAGCCGAAATGCTGACGGATACCATTCGTGCCTTATTGCTTAAGGCGTATGGGTATGAAACCAAGGTCTTTGAATTTGTGGCCCTAGAACACACCAGTAAAAATAAAATGATTCTGGCGACCAAACGGAAGGATTATGGACAGCCCGATCAGGCTGTTCTCGCCCAGATTCAGGCATTGAAAGAGATGTATGGGATTCAAAAACATTCACTGGAATTGTTATTGAATAACCAGTGGGATCAGCAGGGAATTGGTTCTAAATGCTAAACAATAAAAATCTTAAAATCATGTCAGGTAGCTGGGAGGAGTTAGCCCAAGATGCCAGAGTGATACGTGAAGCCGTTTTTATTCAGGAACAGCAAATTGCTCCCGAAGATGAATGGGATGCTGAGGATGCAATCTCTACGCATTTTGTAGCTTATTTACAGGATCAAGCCGTGGCGACTGCACGCTTATTAAAGAATCACAGTATTGGTCGCGTAGCTGTATTACAGTCGGCACGTGGTACGGGTATTGGCCAAAAGATCATGCAGGCTGTGATTGATCATGCCAAGGCAGAGCAACGTGAATTCCTAAAGCTTTCTTCACAGGTACATGCGATTGGCTTTTATCAGAACTTGGGTTTTGAAGTGCAGGGTGAAGAATATCTGGATTGCGGCATTCCACATATAGATATGTATCTCAGCTTAAAAAGCTAGAAAATAAAAAAGCGAGGAAAACCTCGCTTTTTTAAATTTGATCTTGGAACTGCTTAGTGACCATGAGTGGTATTTTCATCATGACTAGCATTGTCCATCTGTGCATGTTCTTCAGCAGACATATTGTGCTCTTCCGCACTCATCTCATGAGTCTGATGAGATGAAGAGGTCGCCTGACGAGCTTCACGGTCAGCCTGTGCTTTGGCTAAAGCTTCTGGAGACATCGCAGGTGCATTCTTAAATGCATGCTGCTGGGTATTTTCTTTCTTTTGCTGGCTTGGCATGTAGTCTGGTTCATTGCTGACCGCAAGCCAGAAAAACAACATGAATAATCCACCTAAAATACAGAAGATAATCAGTGCTTTCCAACCCCAAGGTGATTTTTCAGGTGAACTGTGATCAGTCATATGCATGTACCCATCGTGGATGTCTAACTCATGTAACTTTATAACATAAATTGCCTGGAAAGCAGATCAAAATGTGTCATTTAGAGAGAATATCAAACTTAGAAATTCTATGGCGTTGAAATAAAAAAAGAGGAGCTAAGCTCCTCTTTTTAGACTCAGTTTTTAAAAGCGCTGACCTTCAGCAACTTTCTGTTTGAGTAACTGTGGCGCTTTGAAACGTTCGCCATATTTACGTTCCAAGATTTCAGCACGATTCAAGGCTTTGGTTAAACCATACTGGTTCAAGAACTGCACAGCACCTCCCGTCCAGGCGGCAAAACCAATTCCAAAGATTGACCCGATATTCGCATCGACCACTGACTCCAGCACACCTTCTTCCAGACAGCGCACAGTATCGAGGGCTTGAACAAACAGGAAGCGGTCTATCATTTCCTGTTCAGAAATATCCACTTCTTTATACCAATGCTCCAAGCCAGACCATAGCTGCTTTTTGCCCTCTTCAGGATAGTCATAAAAACCTGCACCAGCAGCTTTGCCTTTACGGTTAAACTCATGAATCATGGTTTGAATCACGGCATCCGCATCGGTGCTTGGACGTTCTTTGCCTTGTGTAGCCAGAGCCTTACGGCTTTCTGCAGCTACATGCTCAGAAAGCGTCAGAGAGACTTCATCCTGAATAGCAAGTGGTCCGACTGGCATACCGGCTTTCAGCGCAGCCATTTCAATACGAGCTGGATGCACACCTTCGGCAAGCAAACGTAATCCTTCCTGTACAAAGGTGCCAAAGACACGGCTAGTAAAGAAGCCACGGCTGTCATTCACTACAATCGGTAGCTTGCCAATTTGCTGCACATAGTCAAATGCCTTGGCTAGTGTTTCTGCTGAAGTATTTTTCCCCTTAATGATCTCGACCAGTTGCATTTTGTCGACTGGGCTAAAGAAATGCAGACCGATAAAATTTGCCTGATTCTGAGAGGCTTGAGCTAGGTCACTGATGGGTAGAGTTGAGGTATTGGATGCCATTACACCGTTGGCTGATAAATATTGCTCTGCTTCCTGAGTAACTTTGGCTTTGAGTTCCTGATTTTCAAATACTGCTTCAATAATCAGGTCACAACCTGCTAAATCTGCCATGCTCGCAGTAGCATGGATCAGAGCTAAAATCTGGTCACGTTTTTCGGCTGTTAAACGGCCTTGAGCCACTTTTTTATCCAGTAATTTCTGGCTATACGCTTTGCCTTTTTCCGCAGCTTCGACCGAAATATCTTTCAGTACCACCTGAATGCCTTTGCTGGCAGTGACATAGGCAATACCTGCACCCATCATGCCTGCGCCCAAAATACCTACTTTAGTAGCTTTCCATGGCGCAAAGTCTTTAGGACGGCTGGCACCCGACTTGATGGCATTCATGCCATGCCAGAATGTACCGATCATGTTCTTGGAAATCTGGCCAGTGGCGAGATAGGTGAAATAACGCGACTCAATTCTCAATGCAGTATCAACATCAACCTGAGCGCCTTCAACCGCAGCGGATAAAATGGCTTCAGGAGCTGGATAGCAGCCCTTGGTTTTATCACGCAGCATCGCAGGAGCAATGGCAAGCATCTGTGCGACGGCAGGCGAAGAAGGAGAGCCTCCCGGAATTTTGTAACCTTTTACATCAAAAGGCTGTTGGGAGTGCGGATGTTGTTTAATCCAGGCTACAGATTTTTCAAGTAATTCATCTAGCGATTCAGCGGTGTCATGTACCAGCCCCAAAGACTTGGCTTTTTCTACACCGAACTGTTTGCCTTCCGTCAGCAAAGGTAAGGCATTTTGCAGGCCTAGCAGACGAACCATACGGACAATACCACCACCGCCTGGCAGCAAGCCTAAAGTGACTTCAGGCAAACCAAACTTGGTTTTGGCATCATTCAGCGCAATACGATGATGGGCACATAAAGCGATTTCCCAGCCACCACCGAGTGCGGTGCCATTTAAAGCTGCCACTACTGGAATGCCACGCGTTTCTATATAACGCAGTTTGGCTTTCATATCTTCAATCATATTGAAGAATTCCGTGGCATGTTCAGGCGTCGCCTGAATTAACTCATCCAGATCACCGCCAGCAAAGAACGTTTTTTTAGCTGATCGGAAAATAATTCCGGCAATCTGTTCATCAGCCTGTAACTGGGCAACGACTTCTTCCAGAGCCGTACGAAAGTCGGCATTCATGGTATTGGCGGACTGGTTCGGAGAATCAAAGGTCAGAATGACAATATGATCTTCAGTTTTTTGATATTGAATTGCGCTCATGCTGATCCCCTTATACCAACTCAATAATGGTTGCGATGCCCATACCACCACCCACACACAGGGTAGCCAGTCCACGTTTCTTACCTTGACGTTCCAGTTCATCCAGTAAAGTGCCTAGAATCATGGCGCCGGTCGCACCGAGTGGATGTCCCATGGCAATGGCACCACCATTGACATTGACTTTGGCAGGATCAACTTTCATTTCATTAATAAAGCGCATTACCACAGCAGCGAAAGCTTCATTGACTTCAAACAGATCAATATCATCAATAGTGAGTCCGGCTTTGGCTAAAGCCTTACGTGCAGCCGGGGCAGGGCCGGTCAGCATAATGGTTGGATCGGCACCAACCAGTGCCGTTGCCAGTACTTTGGCGCGTGGCTTGAGATTTTGCTGTTGCACTGCCTGTTCGGAGGCAAGTAATACGATTGCTGCACCATCCACAATGCCTGAAGAATTACCCGCATGGTGGACATGGTTTACAGAGCCTACTTCCGGATATTTCTGTAGAGCGATGGCATCAAAGCCTATCTGGCCCATCGTTGCAAAACTTGGCTTTAATGCACTTAAGCCTTCTGCAGTTGTTGTCGGTTTAATGAATTCATCTTTGTCTAGAATCACGACGCCAGCTTTATCTTTCACTGGAATAATAGATTTATCAAAATAACCATTCGCTTGGGCTGCTGCCGCTTTCTTTTGTGATTGCTCGGCGAATTGATCTACATCTGCACGACTATAACCATCAATGGTCGCGATCAGGTCAGCCCCTATGCCTTGTGGAATAAAATCGCAAGCCATATTGGTTTCAGGATCTAATGCCCACGGGCCGCCATCAGAACCCATCGGAACGCGAGACATGGATTCAACACCACCCGCAACGACCAGATCTTCCCAGCCTGAACGAACTTTTTGTGCTGCCAGATTTACAGCTTCCAGACCCGAAGCACAGAAACGGTTGATCTGAACGCCAGCCACATCATTGTCCCAGCCTGCGGCAATTGCAGCAGTTTTGGCAATGTCTGCACCCTGATCACCGATTGGAGTCACACAGCCCAGCACAATATCATCCACCTGAGATGTATCCAGGTTATGGCGTTCTTTCAGTTCATTTAAGAGCGTAGTCAGTAAACTAATTGGTTTAACTTCATGTAATGATCCGTCTTTTTTTCCCTTTCCGCGTGGCGTGCGAATGGCATCAATAATATAGGCCTCGCTCATACAATATCCTTTTCTTGCTTTACTGAAATTGTTCTAATGCTTCGAGTGTAATGATTAAATCTTGAAGTGCAATGACGAGAACGGACCAGATCATTTGAGCAATTTGGTCAGTCTTGATGGATTAAAAAGCGGGCATAAAAAAGCCCAAGTCTGGAGCTTGGGCTAGGGGCTTGTAGCGCTTAATAAACGATACTTTTCAAGTATACATTTTTAGAGCAAGGTTTTTAATGGTAACCGTGTAACTGACGGTATAGGCCTGGTGTTACCCCTGTCCATTTTTTGAAAGCACGGTGGAAAGTACTGGTTTCACTAAAGCCGACCTGTTGCGCAACATCTTCCAGAGTCAGATCCGGATTAAGCAATAAGTGAATTGCGGCATCACGGCGCAGTGCATCTTTCACGCCCTGATAGCTCTTGCCTTCGGCAGCCAGACGGCGACGCAGGGTTTGTGGAGACAGATAGAGCATTGATGCGACATCGTTCAAAGTCGGCATTTCTTCACCGATCTGGCTCTTCAATACATCACGGATACGAGAAGTCAGCGAGTTGGTATTTTTAAATTTGACTAGAAGTTGAGCCGGAGCTGCTTTCAGGAATTCTTCCAGCGTTTCTTCATTCTGGCGAATTGGCAAATCCAGATAATCCGCTGCAAAGGTAATTTCAGTACGCGGCATATCGAACTGCATCACAGGTGCAAAGAACAGCGCATCGTATTCATCTGCATGCGCAGGGCGAGGGTAACTGAAATGTACACGTTCCAGCGGCAGACGACGTTCAATTAACCAAGATGCCAAGCCATGCCAGATCATCAGCATGCTTTCGGTAATAAAGTGTTCCGGATCCATCGAATTTGGAATCAGGGGGACCAGACGCGCTTCATGCTTGTCACGTTCCAGGGTTACAGACCAGTCATCACCAAAGAGTTTGTAAAATTGTGAAGAAAGCTCGAGTGCATCGCCCAGCGTTTTGGCATGGATAATCAGCTGACACATAATCGCGAAAGTGCCCAGACGACGCGGCTGCTTGTCAAAACCGACATGTTCGTCCTGTGTCACCATCCAGAGCATCTTGATAAAACGGGTATATTGTTCAGGCGAAATACGGGCCTTCGGCTGATGCAGAAGCTCGGCTTCAATCCCAACGTGAGACAATAAAGTATCGACATCCATGCCCAGGCGCTTAACGCCGTATAAGGCTGCATTGACGAAATGGATACTGATCGTATCACGACTCATGTTTAATCCTTCAGTCTCTTTAATGTTCACTAATATTTGACCTAAATGACAAAAAATAAAAAATCAATGGCAATTTACAAGAATCCAATTACCATTTTCTTACATGTTAAATTGCCGAAACTATCAAGGTAAATGGCTGAACATGACATTGTTTTTGGGCATTTATGTTCTTATGATGAGGCAAAAAGCGATATAAATAGAGTAATAACTCCAATGTCATATGCATTAAAAGGTTTGAAAATATTAGATTTTTCTACATTATTACCCGGTCCATTTGCTACATTATATCTTGCAGACATGGGTGCAGAAGTTGTGCATATTGAATCACCCACACGTCCTGATCTGGTGCGTTTAATGCCACCTTTTGCACATGGACAGGCCACAACGCATAATTATCTGAATCGAAACAAACATTCTGTCGCACTGGATTTAAAGAATCCCGAACATATTGAACAGATTAAATCCCGAATTGCAGATTATGACATTATTGTAGAACAATTTCGTCCAGGTGTGATGCAACGGCTTGGTCTGGATTATCCAACGCTCAGTGCGCTCAACCCACGCTTAATTTATTGCTCGATTACCGGTTATGGCCAAACGGGTCTATATAAAGATCGGGCAGGGCATGACATTAACTATTTGGCTTTATCTGGGATTGCTGGGCATAGTGGCCGGATCGAAAGCGGACCACCGGCAATGGGGATCCAGATTGCCGATGTCGCGGGTGGCTCCATGCATGCGCTGGTTGCCATTCTGGCAGCGGTGATTGAGCGGCAGAGCAGTGGTCAGGGACAATATATTGATATTTCCATGACCGATTGCGCGGCGACATTAAATAATATGGCAGCTTCTGCCAGTCTGGCGGGTAATCAGCATCAGCAGATAGAATCCGGTTACTTAAATGGTGGTACCTTTTATGACTATTATCAAACTCAGGATAATCGCTATCTATCAATAGGCAGTCTGGAGCCTCAATTCATGCAAGGTCTGGCACAATTGCTGGATTTGCCGATTCTTCTGGAAAAAGGTGCTTCTTTTGCACCTGAAGATCATGCTTTAGTGAAACAGGCGATTCGCGATAAAATCATTTTCCAACCTCTATCTCACTGGCAAGCCTTATTTTCTCAGGCGGATTTCTGTGTCGAGCCTGTATTAAAGCTTGATGAAGCCCTGCATTCTGAGTTGGCACAGCAACGCGAATGGGTGGTGCAGGTACCAGTTAAAGTAGATCAGCGGGAGCAAACCGAAGCTCAACTGGCTTGCCCGATCAAGTTTTCAAGATCAACTATGCGATATCAATTTATTGGTCAGGCTTTAGGCGAAACCAAAGAGTGGTAATTGAGCGACTTTCTCATTTTGGTTTATGAAAAAAACTGCTAAAGATTTAAAAAATAAATCATTCACGTTAAAAATCAGAAGAAGCTGATCTAAAGCTTTATATCATTGAAAGTTTGCTAGGCTTATCAATAAAATCGCTATGAAATATGTATAAAAAGCATTTTATTGATAGATTCAATGTCGTTATCCTTGCCGACGATATAATAGAAACTACTAGCTGTACGCCATGTATTTATATACTGATTTCGATCAGCAACTGATTAATGAACGTGTTGCACAGTTCCGTGACCAGACGGAACGTTATTTAGCGGGCAAATTGACGGAAGATGAATACCGTCCGCTCCGCCTTCAAAATGGTCTTTATGTACAACGTTATGCGCCTATGTTGCGTATTGCGGTACCTTATGGCCTGATGAATTCTAAACAACTTCGTAAAGTAGCTGATCTGGCGAAAGAGTATGATCGTGGCTATGCACACGTTTCAACCCGTCAGAATATCCAGTTTAACTGGCCTGCACTAGAAAACGTGCCTGATATGCTGGCTGAACTGGCAACCGTGCAAATGCATGCGATCCAGACTTCAGGGAACTGTATCCGTAATACTACCACTGACCAGTATGCAGGTGTGGTGGCAGGTGAAATTGCAGATCCACGTCCGACCTGTGAATTGATCCGTCAATGGTCAACTTTCCACCCGGAATTTGCTTTCCTGCCACGTAAGTTCAAGATTGCGGTATCTGCGCTGGAAGAGATTGACCGTGCAGCAACTTCATTCCACGATATCGGTGTCTATATCGTAAAAAATGAAGCTGGAGAAATCGGTTATAAAATTAAAGTCGGTGGTGGCTTGGGCCGTACGCCAGTAATTGGTAGTTTTATTCGTGACTTCCTACCACGTGAAGACCTGATTGCTTATCTTGAAGCAGTACTACGTGTCTATAACCTGCACGGCCGTCGCGACAACAAATATAAGGCGCGTATCAAAATCTTGGTAAAAGCTCTGACGCCTGAAGTCTTTGCTGAGAAAGTTGAAGCTGAATTTGCGCATACTGTTAAAACGTTAAAGATTGATGCTGAAACGCTGGCGAAAATGGATGAAAACTTTACTCCATTTGATTACCAGGATTATGCAGATGAAGATTTCACAGAGCTGTTTGCCCAGTATCCGAAGTTTAAGCAATGGTTCAACATCAATACCAATGCACATAAAGTGAAAGGTTATCGTATTGTCACGATTTCACTGAAACGTGCAGGCATTGCACCGGGTGATGTGACCACTGAGGAAATGAACCTGATTGCAGATCTTGCAGACAAGTACACCTTCGGTGAACTGCGTACGACTCACGAGCAAAATATTGCGCTGGTAGATGTACCACAAAAAGACCTGTTCGAATTGTGGCAGACGCTGGATCAGCATAACCTGGCACGTGCGCATATCGGTTTCTTGACTGACATTATCTGCTGCCCAGGTGGTGACTTCTGCTCACTAGCGAATGCGAAATCCATTCCAATTTCTGAAGCGATTTCACGCCGTTTTGATGATCTGGATACCATTTACAACTTGGGTAAACTGGACCTGAACATTTCAGGTTGTATGAATGCCTGTGGTCATCACCATGTAGGTAACATCGGAATACTGGGTGTAGATAAAAAAGGCGCTGAATTCTATCAGATCACTTTAGGTGGTAATGCGGATCATGATGCCTCTATTGGTGACATTCTTGGGCCATCATTTGCTGCAGAAGTGGTGCCGGATATCGTAGAAGAAATTCTGAATACTTATCTTGACTTGCGTCAGGACGGTGAAGAGTTTATCGATACTTATCGTCGTGTCGGCATTCAACCATTCAAGGAGCGCGCATATGCTTAATACCGCACTACAAGTGCTCTCTAAAGATGGCACAATTGCAGATAACACTTACCAGCTAATTGGTGAAGATGGTATATTGCCACAGGGTGATGTAGTTCTGACTGTAGAGCAGTTAGACCAGATTGCCAATATTTCTGGTAAAAAAGCATTGTACTTAACGGTTGATGCTTCACCTGAAACCAATGAATTTCCGCTTGACCAACTTGATGCGATTTTTATTGAGTTTGCTGGTTTTAATGATGGCCGTGGTTATTCATTTGCTGCATTGCTTCGCCGTCAAGGCTTCCAGGGTGAGCTGCGAGCGACTGGTGATGTGTTCAAAGATGTCTTGAACTACATGAAGCGTTCTGGTTTCGATACTTTTGTCATTAAAGAAGGTAAGGATATTCAGGAAGCCGCTGCAGGTTTGGGTGATTTCACTAATCCGTACCAAGCTTCAACAGCAGTGCCAACACCGAATTATCAAACTGGGGCTTAATTCGCCTTCAACTAAAAAAGCCTCCATCTGGAGGCTTTTTTGTATTTAAACCTTAGGGTGCACGTTCTTCAAGTAGGCAGTTAATCATCCATTGCACTCCGAATTGATCCGTAAAGGCACTATAAAGCGCACCCCAAAAGGTTTTTTCTAAAGGCATTTCGATTTGACCATTCACCGATAAAGCTTCATAGAGTCGTTTGGCTTCATCCTGTTCATTGGCACCTAAAATAATCGCAATATAGTGGTTAGTGCCTTTACTAAATGCTGGTGTGTTTTCAGTACAGAGTTTGTTATTGATATCAGAGCCCATGAGCTCTGTGTATTCATTAATTGGAAGTGAGATATGCAAAATCAGATTTTTTTCTTCATCTGATAAATCAATTCCTTGCTGTCCAGGCGTATCTCCATAACGGGTTAGACTGGAAAATTCGCCACCAAATACCGAACGATAAAAGGTAAAGGCAGCTTCGGTTTCACCCTGAAAATTAAGATAGTGATTAAGTCGCATGCAGGCTTCCTTTTCTTGTTTTGAATCCCTTTAATTTACGCCTTGAATTGAATTTGATTGATAAAGAAGCTTTATGAAAATGTAAGTAAAAGAATTTACTTTATAGATGGATTATAAAAAATGAAATATTTATAAAATAAAAAGAGGGCTATAAAAGCCCTCTCTGTTACTTGATTATAAAAGAGTTAGATCAGTTCGATTGCGACCGCAGTTGCTTCACCACCGCCAATACATAGCGCAGCGATACCACGTTTACCGCCTGTACGTTTCAATGCATGAATCAAGGTCAGGATAATACGTGAACCTGTAGAACCAACCGGGTGACCGAGCGCACATGCACCACCATTGATGTTGACTTTTTCAGGATCAAGCTTGAACTCATCCATTGGGCACATGGTGACCATAGCAAACGCTTCATTGATTTCCCAAAGGTCAACTTCCTCAGCTTTCCAGCCAGTTTTATCCAGAACTTTCTGAATCGCACCCACTGGCGCAATCGTGAATTCAGATGGATGCTGGGAGTTTGAAGCATAAGCAATGATTTTAGCCAAAGGCGCTAAACCTTTAGCTGCTGCATTGTCGCTTGAAGTCAGCACAAGGGCAGAGGCACCGTCTGAAATAGAGCTGGCATTTGCTGCCGTAATGGTCCCGTCTTTTGCAAAAGCAGGGCGTAGAGTTGGAATCTTGTCAATATTGGCATTGAATGGTTGCTCATCCTTATCAATGACTACATCACCTTTACGGGTGGAAACAGTGACTGGCACGATTTCATCAGCAAAGTAGCCTTCATTGACTGCAGTTTGAGCACGTTTCAGTGAACGGATTGCAAATTCATCCATCTGTTCACGTGTATAACCTTTGCTATTTGCCATATCTTGAGCAAATGAACCCATCAGGCGACCAGTTTCGGCATCTTCCAGGCCATCGAGGAACATATGATCCTTGATTTCACCATGACCCATACGGAAACCGCCACGCGCTTTTGGCAATACATATGGCGCATTGGTCATGGATTCCATACCACCAGCAACTACATAAGTTGCAGAACCTGCCTTAATCATATCTGCCGCTTGCATGACTGCTTTCATGCCTGAACCACATAATTTGTTGATGGTTACTGCCCCAGTAGAATCAGGCAGACCTGCTTTGCGCATCGCTTGACGAGCAGGGCCTTGTTTTAAACCTGCTGGGAGTACACAACCCATAATGACTTCTTCAATATCGGTCGGCTGCAAGCCTGAACGTGCAATCGCTTCTTTGATGGTGGCAGCGCCCAGTTCAGGTGCAGTAACGCTAGCCAGGCTACCTTGAAAGCCGCCCATCGCTGTACGTGCGCCATTGACAATTACGATGTCAGTCATTGTTATATCTCCCTATAAGTTTTGATCATTTTTTTCTCGAACCTAAGCAGTATATTGAAAAAAGTACAGGATTAAAGTCCTAATCTGGATAAATCATAGACTCTAGGGTTTTATTAACAGGAGGCCATATGTTCGATCCGGATATGTCCCATTTTATTCAAGACAATACGTTGCTGGGACGAAAGGTGAGTAGAACAATAATAAAAGCTGCCATTCGATCCAATTGGTAAAGCCGTCTGGGCTTGATAAGTTACGTTCGGCATACTTAAAGCACCTCGCCAACTCAAGTTACCGTATTTAAGATTAAGTTGTTCAATGTGTAAAATTTGTTCGTCATTGTCGACTTGACGATTACGGTTTTTATCAATAAATACCAGCAAATTTTTATTCCATTGGTTTGCTTGGCAGGTTAATGAATCTTGACTGGGACAAATCACAATATTCTGGTGAAACACAGCTGCCTGGCTGCGTGCATAACGATTGGTTGCTGTAAGTTTCATCGGAATATTTTTGGCTTCCTGCTTGGATAAATAATCATGAAAGTAAGGCAAGGCAATTGTGACCACAATTGCGATAAGGGCAATACAGATAATTAACTCAACAATAGTGAACGCTCTTGTTATCTTTTTATACATAGAGTTACCTGATTTATATATTATTTTTATTTGAAACATGCTATTAATTGTACGTTTTTTATGCTTAATTGAGCGAGTAAGAAATGCCTTACTCAAAATTCAAAAAGGCGCTTAAAAATAAATTGGCAATGACAATAGGCGATTCACAACAAAAAATTGAGTAAAAAATTACTGAATTACAACGGAAATTGTAAGTAATTTTGTCAATAATTTACTTGATTAGATTAATCAAGCACTTGGAAAAATAATAAAGTGTTTGTATGATGCGCAGTGAATAGCTTAAAAATAACACTGGGGTAAAAAAAGCCTATCTCAGAATGGCCTATTAGAAGGCTTGAGCTTGAACAACAATTGTTATCTCTGGAGGATAAATCCATGAAAATGAGTCGTATTGCTTTAGCAATGCTTGTAGCTGCTCCTTTTGCTGCTGCAAACGCAGGCGTAACTGTTACTCCATTAATGTTAGGTTATACTTGGCAAGACACCCAACACAACAATGGCGGTAATGACGGTGAGTTATTAATTCCATCTCAAGGTGAAATGCAAGACGATTTATTCGTTGGTGCTGCGATTGGTGTTGAACTAACTCCATGGTTAGGTTTCGAAGCTGAATATAGCCAGGTTAAAGGTGATGTTGATTGGGCAGAGCCAGGTGCAGAATACAAAGGTCAGAACATTGCAGGTAACTTCTATGCAACTTCTGATGTGTTCACTGGCAACTATGACAGCAAAATCAAGCCATATGCATTGTTAGGTGCTGGTCATTACAAATATGAATTTGATGGTGTAGATCGCGGTACTCGTGGTGATGAAGAAGAAGGTACACTAGGTAATGCTGGTATCGGTGCATTCTGGCACATCAACGATGCTTTAGCGCTACGTACTGAAGCTCGTGGTACTTATCACTTTGACGAAAAATTCTGGAACTATACAGCACTTGCTGGTCTTAACGTAGTTTTAGGTGGTCGTTTGAAACCAGCTGCTGACGTTGTAGAAGTTGCTCCAGTTGAGCCAGTAGCTCCAGTAGCTCCAGCTCCACAAGAGTTGACTGAAGACCTGAACATGGAACTTCGCGTGTTCTTTGATACGAATAAATCAAACATCAAAGACCAATACAAACCAGAAATCGCGAAAGTTGCTGAGAAGCTAGTTGAATATCCAAACGCAACTGCTCGTATCGAAGGTCACACAGACAGCACTGGTCCACGTGCATTGAACGAACGTTTATCTCTAGCTCGTGCTAACTCTGTTAAATCTGCACTTGTTAACGAATACAACGTAGATGCATCTCGTTTGTCTACTCAAGGTTTCGCTTGGGATCAACCGATTGCTGACAACAACACTAAAGAAGGTCGTGCTATGAACCGTCGTGTATTCGCGACAATCACTGGTAGCCGTACTGTTCTAGCTGAACAACCAGCTGCTCAATAATTCGTTATTGAACAGTGATTAAAAAAAGCGACTCTTTGAGTCGCTTTTTTTATGGCTGTTTTTTGCATACACTTGCTGCTCGAAACTGATTTGGAGTTAAAGCATGAGTATAGAACTCCCTCAAGACTTACAAAGTCTGGAAGCTAATAGTGGTATTTATGCGATCTGGATGGTTTTTCATCATTATGGAATAGATCTGCAGATTCCTGATCTGGTGCAATTGACACAGCATAATGATGAGATGGGAGCTTCCAGTATTGCGCTCGCTGTTGCCCTTAAGACATTGGGACTCGATGTTGAGTTTTTTACAGAAACTGATCCTAATAAACAGCTACTTGAAATCCAGTTTTATCAAAAAGCACAAGAACTCAAAGTGCCTGTTCATGAATATCCACTTTCTTATACAGATATTCAAAAATCAGTGGATAAAGGCCTTTTTGTAATCGTGTTCTACGATACGCTTGAAGGGGTGGGGAACCATTCATTAATTTATGAAATCAATGAAAAAGAAATCAGTTTCTTTGATAGTTTTGATGCTATGTCTAAAGAAGTATTCGAACAGCAGCGTCGAGTAGAAGGTATTTGTCAGCAAGTCATCGTGATTGATGACCGTAATTTTGTCATGCGTCATAGCTGATTTCAGAATATAAAAAAGCAGCTACTTGAGCTGCTTTTTTAATAAAGGTGAGAACTTAGTCTTTTTCAATATTCATCGGTTGAACATCCATCTCCTGATAAGAAACCAGTTTGGTTTTATATTTCCACTTATAACCTAGCCAGATCACTAGAAATAATAAAATACCGATATAAGTAGAAAGGACAGCCAACCACTCACCATCTAGGACAGCTTGATAATTCTGACCTAATACGACAATTGAACAAAGAATGAAGGCAAACCAAGGTGCGAACGGGAAAAATTTAGCTCTATAGGCCAGACCTTCAAGTTGATAGCCTTGAGCCAGATAACCTTTACGGAAGCGGTAATGTGAGATCGCAATCCCTAACCAGACAATGAAGCCACACATACCTGACATATTCAGCAGCCAGTTAAAGACTTCCTGCTCGCCAAAGAATGTGGTCAAGAAGCATAGCGCCGCAATCGCCGTTGTCGCATACAGGGCATTCATCGGTACACCACGTGGATCCAGATGGGCAAACAGTTTAGGCGCACTGCCTTTACGCGCCATATCGAACAGCATACGGGTCGAAGAATACATGCCTGAGTTACCTGCAGACAGAATCGCAGTCAGAATTACCGCATTCATCATACTGGCTGCAAAAGCAAAACCTGCTTTCTCATACAATAAAGTGAATGGAGAAAGGGCAATATCTTCAGTTGCAGCTGCCTGTAAGAGACGCGGATCATTATAAGCAACCAATGTACCGATAATGAAAATACATACGATATAGAACAGCAGGATTCGCCAGAAGATTTGCTTGATCGCGACTGGAATGGTTTTTTGCGGATCTTTAGATTCACCAGCCGCTACACCAACCATCTCGGTACCCTGGAACGAGAATCCGGCAATCATGGCAACACCAATCAAGGCCTGGAAACCGCCTACAAAAGGCGCTTCACCTACGCTCCAGTTTGCAAATGCCGAAACACCCGGTGTGAGCATGATCTTGGCAATCATCCAGATCCCGATGATGATAAAGGCAATAATCGCCAGTACTTTCACCAATGAGAAGAAGAATTCTGACTCACCAAAACCTTTTACTGTGAGAGCATTAATTCCAAAGATCACAGCGAGGAAGATCGCACTCCAGTAAAAGCCCGGAATATCAGGGAACCAGAATTTCATAATGAACTGTACGGCAACCAGTTCAAAGGCAACGGTAATCGCCCAGTTGTACCAGTAGTTCCAGCCTAAAGCGAAACCGAAACCACCTTCGACATATTTGGTACCGTAGGTAAAGAATGCGCCCGAGGTCGGATTATGAGTCGCAAGTTCTCCCAGACTGGTCATCAAGAAATAAATCATTACGCCAATCAGGGCATAGGCGAGAAGTGCACCACCCGGGCCTGCGCTGGCAATGGTCGCACCTGAGGCCAGGAATAAACCTGTACCGATAGACCCGCCAATCGCGATCATATTAAGATGACGAGCACCAAGCTTACGCTGCAGCTGCACGCTGTTCTGAGTTTCGCTCATCATGATTCCTTAGCATTTTTTTGAGTGCTGGCGAAGAGCACTTTAAAACCTTGTTGATCAGTTTTGACTGTACATTGGCCAAAACTTTGTTCAATTAAAATTGGATAATTTAAGAAACGGTTTGCCACAATCCATAATTCACCGCCAGACTTGAGATGACGACGCGAAGTCTTGCATAAAGTTTCGCTGGCCGCATAATTGGTCTGGATTCCCTGATGGAAAGGAGGATTGCTGACAATGGCATGTAAAAAGAGCGGTGCATCTTCAATACCTGACACAGCTTTAATTTCCAGCTGCTGAGGACTGAGCTGATTTTTCTCAAATGTCATTTGAGTAGAAGCCAAGGCAAAGGCATCCACGTCCAGAGCAAAAATACGGTTCTCAGGATTCAGTTTGGCTAAATAAGCACTGATCACACCTGCACCACAGCCAAAGTCGGCAATCTTGCCTGAGGTCACCTGAGATAAATAGGGTAAGAACACCGCTGTTCCTACATCCAGATGATCCTGACTGAATACACCTGGAAGTGCACAAATCTGCAAATCACCTTTTGGTGTGGCCACTGTATAGGTCTGTGCCCAATCTGCCAACGCTTTTGCTTCGACCGTGCAGTCTAGAGTCAATTGCCACAATTGGCAATGTCGTGCGCTGTCGAGCTTGATGAGTTTACCATAAGCCTGTAGCTGCTTTGCCGCACGCTCTACGCCACCTTTCTTTTCACCCACAAGAAAGACACTGCTGCCTTGTTTTAATCGGGCTGCAATATTGTGAATCAGATAATTCAATAATTCTTTTGATTTAGGTACGAAAATAACTGCCTGATCAAATTCCTGATCAGGAAATTCTGCGCCGAAATGAACCTGAGCCTGCTGTGACTGGAAATATTGAAAATCATTATAATTCCATGTCCAAACAAAGGGCTGGATAGATTCACCACATTCAGCAAGAAGCTCATCGGTCGGGGCATTTACCAGCAATACGCGACCAGACAAATAATCATATTGTCTTAATAAAACTTCGCTTTTAGGATCCATAGATCTTTCTCCAATAGAAAAAACACTGTCCGAGTCCAACTCAGACAGTGTTCTTTGGACATGAAATTACTTCTTTACTTCAGGAAGTACAATATTCAATATGAGGGCTGCAATACCGCCTGTCGCAACACCGGAACTAAAGATGTTACGGAATAATTCAGGAAGATGTTCCAGAATCTGAGGTACCTGTGCAACGCCTAAGCCAAGTGCAAGCGAGATTGCAATGATCAGCAGGGCACGACGGTCTAAGTGAATACCAGACAGGATATTAATCCCAGATGCAGCGACTGCACCAAACATCACCATCACTGCACCACCAAGCACAGCTTGAGGAACGGCCTGAATCACACCGGCCACTGCTGGAAGTAGACCTAGAATCACGAGGAGTGCTGCGATCCAGATCCCGACATAACGGCTAGCTACACCAGTCAGCTGAATGACACCATTATTTTGTGCGAAAACTGAACTTGGGAAGGTATTAAATAAGCCTGCAAGCAGGGAGTTGGCACCATTCACCAATACACCACCTTTAATGCGATTCATCCAGGTTTGACCATCGACTGGCTGATTCGATAATTTTGATGTAGCTGTAATATCACCAATCGCTTCTAGTGAAGTTACCAGGTAAATGAATGCCATTGGAATGAATAAACTCCATGAGAAGCTTAAACCAAAATGCATTGGGGTTGGAATCTGAACCAGAGGTGCATCTTTTAAACCATCAAAGTTGAGATGACCCATAAAGCCGGCAAGGATATAACCCACAACCAGTGCAATCAGAATTGCTGAGCTTTTTACCCAAGTAATACGCACACGGTTCAGTAAGATAATTAATGCCAGAACGGTACATGACATGATCAGGTTATCTGCATTGGCGAAAGTTTTGTCGCCCATGGCTTGATAACCACCACCCATGCTGATCAGACCTTCTTTAATCAAGGTTAAACCAATCAATAGAACTACAATACCCGTTACTAGTGGAGTAATGAGTTTTTTCACCCATGGCAAAATGCGTGACACGCCCATTTCAATAAATGAACCTGCAATCACTACACCAAAGATCGAAGCCATCACCGCTTCTACAGGCGTGCCTGCGGCGACCATCGCTGAACCGATCCCGATGATCGGGCCAATAAAGTTAAAACTTGTACCCTGAACAATCAGTAAGCCTGCGCCAAAGGGACCCACTTTCTTGGATTGTAAGAAAGTTGCGATACCAGAGATCACCAAAGACATGGACAAGATCATGTTGGTGTCTTCTTTAGACACACCCAATGCCAGACAGATCAGTAAACCTGGCGTTACAATTGGGACAATAATGGCCAATAAATGCTGGAATGCGGCTAAAAATGCGATAAACGGTTTAGGACGATCTTCAAGGCCGTAGACAAGGTCAAGTTGATCTTTAGAAAGAGGAGATTGATTAAAATCAGACATGTGTCAATGCAAATTAAGGCTGGGTGGCGCTATTCTAATCGAGTTACACGTCATTACAAAAGTAATTGGAAAAAAAATTGACGCTCTCTACAAACAGTCACTGTCAAAAGTTTGTATTTTTCTGTATAATTTGCCCTCAAATTTAAAACGTATCGAATTTACATGTCAGATATTAAAACTCTCCGTAACATTGCCATTATCGCGCACGTCGACCATGGTAAAACCACTCTTGTAGACAAACTTTTGCAACAATCAGGTGCTCTCGGTGATCGCGCGGGTGAGATCGAGCGTGTCATGGATTCGAACGCGTTAGAATCTGAACGTGGTATTACCATTCTTGCAAAAAACACTGCAATCAAGTGGTTAGATAAACGTACAGATACAGAATACCGTATTAACATCGTGGACACCCCGGGACACGCCGACTTTGGTGGTGAAGTTGAACGTGTAATGTCGATGGTTGACTGCGTACTGCTTCTTGTAGATTCACAAGAAGGTCCTATGCCACAAACCCGTTTCGTAACGCAAAAAGCGTTCGCGCGTGGTTTGAAACCAATCGTAATTATCAATAAAGTTGATAAACCAAGTGCGCGTCCAGACTGGGTAATCGACCAAGTATTCGACCTGTTCGACAACCTTGGCGGTACTGACGAACAGTTAGACTTCCCAGTAGTTTATGCTTCTGGTCTTCGTGGTGTTGCTGGTCCTTCTCCAGAAGAACTTGCTGACGACATGACTCCATTGTTCCAAACAATCGTAGACATCGTTGAGCCACCAGCAGTTGACGTTGATGGTCCATTCCAGATGCAAATTTCATCTTTGGACTATAACAGCTTCGTAGGTGTAATCGGTGTTGGTCGTATCCAGCGCGGTTCAGTGAAATTAAACACTCCTGTGACTGTGATCGACAAAGAAGGCAAAACCCGTAACGGCCGTATCCTGAAAATCATGGGTTACCATGGTCTAGAACGTGTTGACATTGAAGAAGCTTCTGCAGGTGATATCGTTTGTGTAACTGGTATCGATGCACTGAACATTTCAGATACAATCTGTGATCCTAAAAATGTTGAAGCGCTTCCAGCACTTTCTGTCGATGAACCGACTGTGTCTATGACTTTCCAGGTGAACAATTCTCCGTTCGCTGGTAAAGAAGGTAAATTCGTAACTTCACGTAATATCCGTGAACGTCTAGACCGCGAATTGATCCACAACGTAGCACTTCGTGTTGAAGATACTGACAGTCCTGACCGTTTCAAAGTATCTGGTCGTGGTGAGCTTCACCTTTCTGTACTGATCGAAAACATGCGTCGTGAAGGCTTCGAGCTTGGTGTATCACGTCCACAAGTGATCATGAAAGAAATCGACGGTCAAATGCAAGAACCGTACGAAAACGTAACGTTTGACGTTGAAGAACAGCACCAAGGTTCTGTAATGGAACAAATGGGTCACCGTAAAGGCGAAATGACTAATATGGAAGTGGACGGTAAAGGCCGTATCCGTATTGAAGCAACTGTTCCTTCACGTGGCTTGATCGGTTTCCGTTCTGAATTCATGACCATGACTTCTGGTACTGGTATCATGACTTCAAGCTTCTCGCACTACGGTCCTGCTAAACAAGGTACTGTTGCGAAACGTCAAAACGGTGTACTGATTTCTATGGTTCAAGGTACTTGCCTGGGCTATGCACTGTTCACACTTCAAGACCGTGGTCGTCTATTTGCTAAACCACAGTTAGAAGTTTATGAAGGTATGATCGTAGGTATTAACTCACGTTCTGACGATATGGTTGTTAACCCAACTAAAGCGAAACAGTTAACTAACGTACGTGCGTCTGGTACTGATGAAGCATTGACTCTTGTTCCAAACCTTGAATACACGCTAGAACAAGCGCTTGAATTCATTGAAGATGACGAGCTAGTTGAAGTAACACCTAAGTCAATCCGTATCCGTAAGCGTTACCTGACTGAAAACGAACGTAAACGTAACCGTTCTAAATAAGACCGGTCACTGGTACGAAAAAAGCCGCTGAATCAGTTCAGCGGCTTTTTTATTGAGTAGAAATTACATACACTTAATAAATTAGTTTTAAATAGAAATCCCTAACTAATGTATAATCCATCACAAAATTGCATAAAAATACTGGTGACTTTATGAGCATTATTCAAGAATTTAAAGAATTTGCGGTAAAAGGCAATGTCATGGATCTCGCAGTGGGTGTGATCATTGGCGGTGCTTTTGGTAAAATTATCGATTCTATGGTGAAAGATATCATCATGCCTGTCGTGAGCTGGATCTTAGGTGGTGATGTTGATTACTCTAACTGGTTTGTCGTGTTAGGCGATAATCCAAATAATGTGACCAATCTGGCTGAAGCACAGGCAGCCGGTCTGAATGTCTTTGCTTATGGTAATTTCTTGACCATTCTCATTAACTTCCTGTTATTGGCATGGGTTGTATTCTGGTTGGTGAAACTGATGAACAAACTGCGCCGTGATAAAGCAGAAGAAGCAGCGCCTGAACCTGAAGCGACTCCGGAAGATATCGAATTACTGCGTGAAATTCGTGATGAGCTAAAAAAACGTCCGGAAGCTTAAGCTTTTGGAGTAAATAAAAAAACGGCGCTGAGTGTGCCGTTTTTTATTGAATCCCTCCTTGCGAAGCAGTGCTTCTCACCCTTTGAAAAAAGGGGGACTTCTCCCTTTCTTAAAGGGAGGTTGGGAGGGATTTATAAAATTAAAAATCCATCCGAAACTTAATTTCGACCAAATGAAAACCGAACTGACTTTTGACTGGGCCATGCAGAACATGTTCTGCAGCAGTAAAGACCAGTTTATCAATCACTGGAACCAGTTGGCCTTTTTTTACTTCACCAAGTTCACCACCGCGTTTGGCAGAGTTACAGGTTGAGTATTGTTTGGCAATTTTGGAAAAATCTGCACCTGCCAGAATCTTCTTTTTAAGCTGTTCCGCAGTATCTTTATCCTTCACCAGAATATGACGGACAATCGCAGTCTTCATGATTTCTTACCTCGTACAGCAGCCACACGCTTAGGTGAAAGCTTTACCTTTTTTAGCGGCTGGCATTCAGGACAATAGACGGATGCGCGTTGGCCGAGTTTGATATTTTCTAGTGTAGTTTCGCAGTTCACGCACATTTCGCCTGCACGGCCATAAGCCAGCAGCGTCTGCTGGAAATAACCATTTTCTCCCATGGCATTGGTATAGTCGCGTAAGGTAGAACCACCTAAGTCAATCGCCTGTTTTAAAATACGCTTGATCTCAACCACCAGTTTTTCAATCTGTTCGAAACTTAAACTTGAGGCTGACTGTGCTGGATGAATGCCCATATTGAACAGGCTTTCAGTTGCATAGATATTGCCTACGCCGACCACGACATGGTTATCCATGATTGCAACTTTGGTGCCAACATTTTTATTTTTTAGTTTTTCAAATAGATATTCGGCATTAAAAACATCGCTTAATGGCTCCGGCCCAAGCGTATCAATCAGTTTGCTTTGTGATTGAGCATCTAACCAGAGAATACAGCCGAAACGGCGCGGATCATGATAACGCAGCTGAATCTCTTCAAACTGAATAATCAGATGATCATGCTTGCGTAATTCTTCATTGGCTTCACACAAGCGAAAGCTGCCTGACATACCCAGATGCCAGAGCATTGTATCCTGTTCAAATTGCGCCAGAATATATTTAGAGCGACGCGTAAGCTGAATCAGGCGTTGTCCTTGCAGGCGCGCGAGATCATCAGGAATCGGCCAACGTAAACTAGGCTGACGCACTTCAACTTTTAACACTTGCTGATTAAGAAGGGGAAGGAGGCTGGTTTTGGTGGTTTCAACTTCAGGTAATTCGGGCATAACACTTAGCAGCTAATATCATGAAGCTAATATTGGGCGTTTTAAGCCTGAATGCAAGCCCTATTTGAATAGAAGTTATAGGCAGGATATTCAAAAATATTTTAACAATTGGTTAAAAAATAAACTTTAATATTAAGTAGGTTTCAGATCCGAATAATAAAAATAGGAAATATATGGGTTGATTTTTAGTATTTAACTTACTGAAAAATATAAATTATGCAGAATTTATTGTTATATAAAATATCTTTTCTTATAACTTAAAGTTTTACTAATAATAAAAAAAATGCTGCGTTTTTAAGTGAAAAGTTATGTAACGTTCTGTATCAAGTCATATAGGGCATGCATCAGGCTGCCTTTACTCTCTCCATATGTTTAGGTTTTATATGAAAAAGTTAAGTCTAGCTTTATTGCCATTGATGGCAGCCATGACCTCTGCTCAGGCTGAATCTGCATTTGATCCTCAGGGACAGTACCTATTAGGTGACTGGAATGGAAAACGTACTGAACTTGCTCAACAAGGTGTCAAGTTTGAAGCAAACTTACTGACAGATACAGCGTATCTGGCTGATGGCGGACGTAATGAAGGGGCTGATCCTCTAACTTCTGCACAGTTATGGTTGGGTACACAGTTAGACATGGAAAAACTGGCTGGCTGGGATGGCGTAACTGTTCGTGCAGTTGCGACTGCACGTCAGGGACAAAGTACATCGGTACGTGATTTACAAGTATCTCAATCAGTACCGCATATGGCTAATGTGCAAGGGACATTTGGCCGTGGTAACCAGGACAGCCGTTTAACCGAACTTTCAATTGAAAAGAACTATAAGGATCAAGGACTGAGTATTAAAGCTGGTCGTCTGGGTCTCGGTATGGACTTTAACGTGATGGCTTGTGATTTTGCCAGTACAGCATTTTGTGCTGCGCAGATGGGTAAATGGCAGGGCAATATCTGGATGAATACACCGGTTGCACAATGGGGGGCACGTGTGAAACAGCAGCTAAACCCTGACGTTGCTGTACAAGTCGGTGTTTATGAATTTAATTCTGATAACGGCAATGGTACTAAAGAAGGTCAGGGCTGGAGTCTGGATACCGACAATGCTGATGGCGTGACGATTCCTGCAGAAGTAATCTGGACACCAAAATCATTAGTAAATGGTTTACCTGGCAGCTATCGTGTAGGTGGTATGTATAATACTGCTGATGATGTGGCCAACCAGAAAGACGTAGCCAATCCAACAGATGCTAAAAATCGTACTTTTGCTGGCTGGTTAGCCGTAGAGCAGCAGTTGACCTCAACCGACAGTGGTCGTCAGGGTTTACACTCATTCGCTAACTTTACCTGGCATGATCGTGATACCAATAAAGTGGACAATTCACAACAGTTGGGTCTGAAATATATTGGTCTGGTGGATAGCCAGCCAAATGACATTTTAGGTCTAGCAGTGAACCGTGTGCATGTGAATGATCGTTTTGTTGAGTATCAAGAATCTGTTGATAATACAGCTTATGATGCGAGTGCCGAATACAATATCGAACTCAACTACAGCTATAACGCAACAAAATGGCTGATGCTACGTCCAAACCTGCAATACGTTATAAATCCGGGGTCTAGCAACCAAGTAGATAATGCATTGGTGGTAGGTTTGACTACACGAGTGATCTTCTAAAAAGAATTTAATCACGTTATAAATAAACAGGCTCATCAGAGCCTGTTTTTTATTTTTTGGTAAAAAGTTCTGAAAAGCCACTTCACAAAAAGAGGGAATACCGCGTGTCACTACTATTTCAGCCGGTTCAGTTTGGATCATTGCAACTTAAAAATAAAATTGTGATTGCCCCGATGTGTCAGTACTCTGCAACCGAGCAAGGTGAAATCACTTACTGGCATAAACAACAATGGGCCAATTATGCCTTATCCGGTGCAGGTCTTTGCATTGTGGAAGCCACCGCTGTACAGCCTGAAGGGCGTATCAGTTATGCCGATTTAGGGCTTTGGAATGACCAGCAGGCCAGCCAGATCAAAACCTTATTGCAAAAGGTCAAATCAATTTCTCCTATGCCTTTTGCCATACAGCTTGCACATGCAGGCCGTAAAGCCTCTACAGATAAACCTTGGGGTGGCAAAGGGCAGTTCGCCCCAGATCATTCACTCGGCTGGCAAACTGTCTCTGCCAGTGATATTCCTTTCCAGGCTCATGAACATCCACCCAAGTCTTTAAGTGTTGATGAAATCCAGCAAGTGATTCAGGATTTTGCAGCCAGTGCCAAGCGAGCGGTTGAAGCAGGCTTTGAATTGATTGAACTACATGCAGCACATGGTTATCTATTGCATCAGTTCATGTCACCGTTATCGAATCATCGTCAGGATCAATATGGCGGTTCATTTGAAAACCGTATTCGTCTGACGCTTGAAGTATTTGAAGCAATAAAAGCCGCCGTACCAGAAGGTTTTCCAATTGGTGTTCGTATCTCAGCAACGGACTGGATGGATAGTGTAGAAAGTTGGGATGTAGAATCTTCAGTCGAACTATCCAAAGCACTAGAGAAGCTAGGTGCAGTCTATATTCATGTTTCGAGTGCAGGTTTACACGTCGATCAGAAAATTGATGTACATCCGAATTATCAGGTCCCTTTTGCTGAAGCGATTAAAAAGGACGTGAATATTCCAGTCATTGCTGTGGGTCTGATTACCGATGCACAGCAGGCAGAAGGCATACTGGAATATAAACAGGCTGATGCGATCGCGATTGCACGTGCCTTGCTTTATGATCCACGCTGGCCTTGGCATGCCGCAGTAACGCTGGATGAGAAAATAGCCATTTCTCCACAATATTTACGTTCTGCACCGCATGGCTTAAATCAGTTGTTTGAATCGTTTTAAGGCCATTTTTTCTTAGAAAGGCTTATAATAACGCATCTCATACAACAGGACATTTCATATGATTATTGCGGTAATTGTGCCTATATTTTTATTATTGGCACTAGGTTACCTGAGTGTGAAATGTCAAATTCTAAAAAAAGAACAGGTTGAAATGGTAGGGGCCTTTGTCATCAAATTGGCCTTACCATTACTGTTCTTCCAGTTTCTAGCCTCTAAAGATCTGCATGAAATCTGGTATTTTGAATACTTTGCGGTCTATACCTCTGTCACTTTATTACTTTATGGTTTCAGCTTCTGGCTGATGCGCCGTCAGTTCAAGAACACGTCTTCGCATAGTGCTGTTCTGTCCTTAGGGGCAGCGATGTCCAATACCGGATTGATCGGTACAGCAGTACTCACTTTATTGGTGGGACAGCATGCAATGACCTATACCTCATTGGTGGTCATTATTGAAAGCATGATTCTGATACCGATGGTCTTGATCCTGGCTGCACTCGGTACCCAACATCAAGCCAATCTGGGTAGTCTTGTGAAAAGTACCATTCTCATGCTGTTCAAGAACCCTTTATTTATGGGGGTGATGCTGGGTATGGCCTGTGCGATTTTTGAAATTCGCTTGCCAATTTATCTGGACCAGGTCTTTGCCATGATTGGACAGACTGCCTCACCTTTGGCGCTGTTTGCGATTGGTGGCGGAATCGTGGGCATGAGCCTGAAATATGTGAATCTGCAAAGTTTCTATTTGGTATTTTCCAGCAATATCCTGATGCCGATCCTGATGTATCTAGGTCTTAGTCGACTGACTCAGCTGAGTCAGGAAATGATCTATGCTGGGACTTTGATTGCAGCACTGCCTATGCCAACGATTTTCGGTATGTTAGGACAAGCATGCGGCCTTAATGAGCGAACCTTAACCCCTTTATTGATGAGTACTATCGCAGGTTTCGTGGTTGCGAGTGGACTTATTACTTTGTGGTGGAGTTAAACAAGCTGGCTTATAAATCTATAGCCCATAAAAAAGCTCCAATAGGAGCTTTTTTATTTTGATTAAGTCTGATCAACTTTTTTTGGCAGGTGCTTTTTTCTGTTCAGCAATCATTTTATCCACTGCTGCTAGAGATTCTCTGGCCTTAGGAATATTTTCCTGTGCCAGGGCCGCAAAGATCTTTTTCGCTTCAGGCAGGTTTTGCGGAACAATACTACCGTTGGCAAACATATTGCCAATCGCCATCAGGGCGGGGATATAGCCTTTTTTCGCCAGATCCTGAATACTGCTCAAGCCTTGCTGGATCGGCTTTTCATTCTTGGTTTTAAAGCCGTTGCTGATGTCATATAAGGCTTTGGCATGAATGGCCGGCATATTACCCTTGCTAATCAGAGGCTGTAATTTTTTCAAAGCCTGCTGGTCAGAAGCTGTTGTACCTTCAGCAAATAAAAGTATAGCTAGATCTACGGTTGCTTCATCGAAATTGGCTGCCGATGCGCGTTCAAGGTATTGCTTGGCTTTGCCCAAATCCTGCTTAAGGCCTAAAGTACCACCGGTATAATTCTTGCCCAGTACATAGTTGGCCACTGGATAACCTTTGCTGGCGGCCTGTTCATATAGCTGAATAGCCTTTTTTTCGTCCTTGGCAGTGCCTTGGCCAGTTTGCGTTAAATAGCCTAAGTTATAGATAGCCTGTGCATTTCCCTGGCTGGCCAGTTTGCTTAAAGCATCGTAGGCACCCTTGAAATTCTTGGCATTCACCATCTCTTCAATTTTGGCAAATTGAGGGTCAACTGGGGCATTTGAAGTGTTTGCTAGGGCAAATTGGCTGGACACTGCAAGAATTGCAGCAAGTACTAATTTTTTCATTGTTCCGATAACCTTAATTTTTCTAACACCTAATTCCATGGTGCGATTTTTGTCGTTTTCATCTACATCATAAGACGATTTCAGGCTTTGTAAATACTGAATATGTGACTAATTACAAATTATTTGAGAATCATATAGGAGATGAATCAATAAAAGCGTGCTCGGTTTAAGGTGTGTTTTATTCAGTCAATCTTTGTCTATTTAATTGTTTAGCCTAATAAAAATAAAAAAGCCAGAATTGAATTCTGGCTTTTGCATCAAGATAACAGGTTATTATTGTGGACGTGCCACATCACCACTTAAAGCTTCAGGCAATTCCAGAACTTGTACATCCAGCTCAGCCAATGCTTCAGGTTTGGCAACTACCAAAGCCTGATAACCCTCATCTGTACCAATGCTATTGACCACTTCGACGTCATTGTGCAGCTTGGTCGCAACAGCAGGTGCTTCACCTGTACCTTGAATCAAATGCAACCAGTGTTTTGGCTTGGCTTTGAACCATAAGCGAGCAATCACTTCCTGACCCAGATAACAGCCTTTGTCATAGTGAATGCCTTCACGTTGATGCAGACGCAATTCCTGTGGCTGGAACAGGGTCGCAGTAGTTGCTTGAATCCAAGCCTGACCTGAAGCAATAGCTTGCTGTTGCCAAAGGGTAATATCCGTTTCAGTTTCAACAAAATCAGTCTGGATATCATTAATAACTGGATAAACCGGGCCAACCTGTTCCAGTTTCATTTTTGAAAATGCACCAAACTTTTTAATGTGGCTGGCCAGTTCTGCTGCCTGATTTTCAGGGCTGACAATTTCAAAGCTTTCCGGATTAATTTTTTTCAGCCAGATGCCGAACTGGATACGTCCCTTCAAGCTACAGATCGCTGTATAGCGAGTCAGGTTTTCAGCCAGAGTTTCGACATTTAAAGTAACTTGACCCTGAAGGAATTTTTGCGCATCTACTCCATTCAGCGTAAATAAGGTAAAAGCAGGAGATGTTGCCATGATCAGCCTCAGTTTGAATACTAAAAATCAATCAAGCTATTGTGCAGCAAGCATTTAATAGAGGCAAACAAAAAAGCCAACAATCGGGATCGTTGGCCTTTTCAGGAGTGTCTAATTAGTGATGATGCGACGAGGTTGGCAAAGGTGAATCACAAGGGAATTTGCCCCCACAGACCCTTACTGTTTCCATCATGCCCTGATCTTCATGATCGAGGATATGACAGTGCTGTACAAAATCACCTTCAAATTTCTTGTAATGACTTCGAAGAATAAATTTATAGTTCGCCTTGATAAACAGGGTATCCTTGAATTGTCCTTTCATACCACGATATTGCACATCATCTGTATCATTATCGTCAGGCGCTAATTCACTCACATCAACTTCTTTAGATTCGCCATTAGGACCAGTGACAGTTTTTAAGATTTTAACAATCTGGAATGGATTAACATGAATATGGAAAGGGTGGCCACCAAAAGCTTCGGTTGTCAGTTCCCATTCATCCGTTTGTCCAATTTGTAACTGACGTACATATTCACGATCCGGATCTTTGGCATGTGTCCGACCGACTGATCCTTCGCCATCAAATGCATCTCCAAAACTGAGTAAGTCACCATTTTCTTTATGGCGGAAGCCAAATTTAAGACCATTTGCGAAAGCCAGTTCAAATTTACTGTACTGTTTTGGTCTGGAAGCGACCAGCTTGTTAATTGCTGGAGTCATCAGGGATGGATGATCAGTAAAGGCAGTAAGATCAAGTTTGGATAACTGAGTCTGAATCTCTTTGCTTAAACCAATTTTTTTCGCGCGCTCTTGCAGGAACTGGGCAGGAGTCTGCGCTTTTGTTTTGCTTGCCTGTACATTGACCCATCCCAGTAGTTGGGCATTGAAAGGGTGGTTTGGAGCTAGTTGAGGAGTAATTTGACCCGTTGGGATCGGTGCATTCACTTCATCCTCAATATTTAATTTGGAGTCATAAATACAGTATTTATTGGTGGTTGGGAAGGTAACCATTGCATCATGACGATAACCAGGCTGGAACACAGACAGTGTTCTGCGCTGTACCTGAGTCATGGTCAAACCATCTTGAGCAATCGTATAAACAGGTAAGCTTTTTAAACTCTCATTAAACTCTTTTGGATCTGCTTCCTGATATGCCAGACAGGCTTTAAGGGTGTCTGCGGTGCTAAATTTACTGGAGTTTGGCAGTTCTTTAATAATCAAACCAATGGTGTCGCGTACACCACCATGAATCATGCGCCAGCGATTAAAAGCATTCTGTTTAACTTTGATCTCCCCTAAAACTTTACCATTGATAGACGTATAAAAGTTCTGGCCGGCCCAAGAGCCAGGATTAGCGATATCTGTATAATCTTCAAGTAATCCTAAGCCTTTACCTTCGCAATTATTGGGAGGGTCAAATTTTACATCCGGGTCAGGGTTAGAGCATCGATATTGAATTTGCTGGAATAGCAGGATGTTTTCATTTGGATAGCTATTTTTTTCTTTCCATAAAATGTCCATATCGCCTGTTTCAGTGACTTTGCCATTTTTCACTTTTGGTGTTCTTGAGCCTTCTACAATTAATGGGCCTGCCATACCACTCGATACCTGAATAGCTGTTGAGCCATGCAGATGGGCATGATACCAGTAGGTTCCTGCCGGATGATTCGGCTCCATTTTGTACTGATAGTCAAATTTTTCCTGAGGTTTAAATTTCAGGAAAACGTTATCGCTATTGCCTTGAGGGCTTACCCAGAAACCATGGGTATGTAAGTTGGTGGTATTAAAGCAATGTGGATCGTTCACATTATCCACTTTGTCTGGACAGGTGGCTTTCTGTTCAGGTGGAAGCTGGTTATTGAGGTTAATTTTCAGGGTTTCACCTTGTTTGACCCGGATCTGCGGACCAATTAAAAGGTCTTCAACAGACTCTCCAGCTTTTTTCTTGTTAAACAAGCTTGCATTAGTGAGATAACCTCTGACGAACAGTTGATCCCAGGTACTATTTCTCGGATTGTAAATCTTGCCGGTTTTATAAGCGACGATCAGTTCATGGGTGCCCTTGGAATTTTTTTGCAATAGGGGCGGATTGCTAATCAAAGTATCGGGTGCTGTTGGAGTAGGTTGTGGATTGTTGGGATTATTGGGAGTGGTAGGTGGGTTAGGGTTGTGGGGAGTTGGCGGTTTAGGATTGGAGGGATTTTTACCTCCATTCCAGCTTGCTGCCAGTACAGCGATCACTGCAGCAACGATACCAAGAATGGCGAGTTGTATCATTGTAATCACCCTTATGTGCTTTTGTGATGAATGTTGTTGTTGTGAAGTAATTCGAGAGTAGATTTACAAAGTTGAGATACAGACTGTTATCACCAAATTAGGGGGAGGGCGACAGACGGTAAGCTAAAATGACGTGTGTAAAGTATTTTAGATAGGGATGTGTTTTATAAGCTCATGTTTATGAATCATTGTCCTATAAATATTTAACGTATTTCTAAAATTGTAAGAAAGTCTTAAAAAATATATGGAATTGAGAATGTAACTTATTTCGGGGTATGTCTAACCTGAAAAATGATTTTTTCGCCTACACTCATCGAGCCATATCTGCAATGAAATTTACCATTTTCGGTTAAGAGTTATGCTTAACACTGAAATAAAAAAATATAGATTCAGTTTTTTATTAAATGAGCTATTTCTAAAATTAAAAAATTCTAAGCTTTGATTTCATATGAAATTTATACTTAAACTGATTCCAAGAAATCGATTATTTTTTATGCTGTTATCAACATCTCATACTAAAGAATGAGAGAGATTTAGGTCTATTTTTCAGAAAAAATGCAATTTAGAGTCAAAATTCTAAAGTATGGGCCAGTAATTTTGGTAAAAATACCATTTTTAGTATTTAAGCTTTTGAAAATTATAAGATTTGGGAAATGGACTTTCGACAGCGTACAATGCCTTTATTAAAAAACAAGTCATCAAGATATTTTGATGAATAAAAAGAGTAATGAAAGAGGGCAGGCAAGCTATGAACAATAACTACCGGAAACCGTTGCAAGGTACCCAGCTGGAATATTATGACGTGCGTCAAGCCGTAGAAGATATTCAGCCAGGCGCATATGCCAAACTTCCTTATACATCTAAAGTGCTGGCCGAGCAGCTGGTACGCCGTTGTGACCCTGCGATTTTAGAACAGTCTTTACGCCAGTTGATTGAGCGTAAACAGGAACACGATTTTCCTTGGTATCCGGCGCGTGTAGTGTGTCATGACATCTTAGGGCAAACAGCACTGGTCGATCTTGCCGGTCTGCGTGATGCGATTGCCGATCAAGGCGGTGATCCGTCTAAAGTCAATCCAGTGGTGCCGACCCAGCTGATTGTCGATCACTCGCTGGCAGTCGAATATGGCGGCTTTGACCCAGATGCATTTGAGAAAAACCGTGCGGTAGAAGACCGCCGCAATGAAGACCGTTTCCATTTTATTGAATGGACTAAAACTGCGTTTGAAAATGTCGATGTAATTCCTGCGGGTAACGGCATCATGCACCAGATCAATCTGGAAAAAATGTCACCAGTCATTCAGAACCGTGATGGCGTGGCATTCCCGGATACCTGTGTGGGGACTGACTCGCATACTCCACATACGGATGCGCTAGGCGTGATTTCAGTCGGTGTTGGTGGATTAGAAGCTGAGAACGTGATGCTGGGCCGTGCATCATGGATGCGTTTGCCAGACATTATCGGTGTCGAACTGGTAGGACAGCGTCAGCCGGGCATTACCGCAACGGATATTGTTTTAGCTCTAACCGAATTCCTGCGTAAAGAACGTGTGGTTGGTGCTTATCTGGAATTCTTCGGTGAAGGCGCAGACAGCATGTCAGTCGGTGATCGTGCCACGATTTCCAATATGACCCCGGAATATGGTGCAACTGCAGCCATGTTCTATATTGATCAGAACACCATTGATTATCTGACGCTGACTGGTCGTGAATCTGAACAGGTCAAACTGGTTGAAACCTATGCGAAAGAGATTGGTCTGTGGTCATCAGAAATGACTCAGGCAGAATATCCACGTGTATTGCGTTTTGACCTATCGACTGTCACCCGTAACATCGCTGGTCCATCCAATCCACATGCGCGTGTATCAACATCTGACCTGAAAGAAAAAGGCATTGCGGGTGTGGTAGAAAACCGTACGGATGGTTTAATGCCAGATGGTGCAATCATCATCGCGGCGATTACTTCGTGTACCAATACGTCTAACCCGCGTAATACCGTGGCAGCAGGCTTGTTGGCACGCAAGGCTAATGAACTTGGTCTAGTACGTAAACCGTGGGTGAAATCATCATTTGCTCCGGGTTCTAAAGCAGCAGCGTTGTATCTGGAAGAAGCCGGTGTACTGAAAGATCTGGAAAAACTGGGCTTTGGTATTGTGGCGTATGCTTGTACCACCTGTAACGGCATGTCTGGTGCGCTTGATCCGAAGATTCAGCAGGAAATTATCGACCGTGATCTGTATGCGACAGCAGTCTTGTCGGGTAACCGTAACTTTGATGGCCGTATCCATCCTTATGCAAAACAGGCTTTCCTGGCATCTCCACCGCTTGTCGTGGCTTATGCGATTGCCGGTACCATTCGTTTTGATATTGAGAAAGATGCACTAGGCACAGACAAAGATGGCAATCCGATTTACCTGAAAGACATCTGGCCATCGGATGAAGAAATTGATGCTTTGGTGAAAGAGTCCGTGAAGCCGGAACAGTTCAAGAAAGTGTATATTCCGATGTTCGATCTGGGTGAGCGTGAGCAGGCAGCAAGTCCGCTGTATGACTGGCGTCCGCAAAGTACTTATATCCGCCGTCCGCCATACTGGGAAGGGGCATTGGCTGCACCGCGTACTCTGGCAAATATGCGTCCGTTAGCCATCCTTGGCGATAACATTACTACCGATCATTTATCTCCATCGAATGCGATTGTGTTGGATTCGGCAGCAGGTCAATATCTGGCGAAAATGGGCTTGCCTGAGGAAGACTTTAACTCGTATGCAACGCACCGTGGTGATCACCTGACTGCACAGCGTGCAACCTTGGCGAATCCGAAGCTGTATAACGAAATGGTGGTGCGTTCCGACGGTACCATTAAGCAAGGTTCTAAAGCACGTGTCGAGCCGGAAGGTGAAGTGATGCGTATGTGGGAAGCGATTGAAACCTACATGAACCGTAAGCAGCCGCTCATCATTGTTGCAGGTAAAGATTATGGTCAAGGTTCAAGCCGTGACTGGGCTGCGAAAGGTGTGCGTCTGGCAGGCGTAGAAGCGATTGTGGCTGAAGGCTTTGAACGTATTCACCGTACGAATCTGGTCGGTATGGGTGTACTTCCACTTGAGTTTAAGCCGGGTACAGATCGTAAAACTTTGAAGCTGGATGGTACTGAGCTATATAGCGTGATCGGTAATATTGCGCCACGTTCGACTTTGACTCTGGTGATTGAGCGTGCGACTGAAGAGGGTAAGAAACAGACCATTGAAGTGCCGGTAACTTGCCGTCTGGATACTGAAGAAGAAGTTTCTGTCTATGAAGCGGGTGGAGTATTACAGCGCTTTGCACAGGATTTCTTGGAAGGGAATGTGGCTTAATTTTTCTAGTTACTAGTAAAAATCTCCCCTAACCCCTCTTTTCTAAAGAGGGGAACTCCCTCCTTTTTTAAAGGAGGGTTGGGGTGGATTAAAGTTGTTGAAATTGTTTAGAGAAAAAAATGTCACTTTTAAGAGAGATATAAATTGATGCTATAAACTCAAATGCTAAGATTTCAGATTTATTAAGAAAATGTCAAATATTAGCTTATAGATTGGGTAATGAAGATTTTAAGAATTGGATTAGCTTCGAATTGCAAGGCTATCCACAAGACCCAAAAAATGTACCTGACTATAGAATCTTAAATGTTAATTCAAAAGGCCATTTTGCAGGTGCTTTTGGAAGTGCTTTAAATAATGCAGATATGTTGACTTACAGTTTGCCAGAGCAACTTCAAAAAAGTTTATCAAAAGCATATTTTTTAGTCCTATTGCAACCCTTGAGAGTTTAACAAATAATGAAAGTGAGGTCTTAACTCAAGATTGGAATCCAGCGATTATTGCTCATTACGGTTCTAAGATGTATGAGGGTTATAATTGTATGCAAGCTTGGAAAGTAATACCTGCTTCAGCTGTAGTAGGAATAATAGATACAGTAAAAACAAAAATCTTAAATTTTGCTTTAGAAATTGAGCTGTTAAATCCGCAAGCAGGTGAAGCTTTATTAAATTCTTGCCCAATCCCACAAGAACAAGTTAGTCAAATTTTTAATATTAATATTTCTGGCAATGTTCAAAACTTAGCTTCAGGAAATCATCACAGCACTATCCATCAAGAAATTAATAACTCTCAAATTCCTCAAGAGTTTCTAGATTTATTAAGTACTTTGAGAAAATCTGAAATCGAGGAAGAGTTAGTTAGCGATCTAGAACTAAGAATTGAAAAATTAGGAACCTCAATTGGAACACCAGAATATACTTCCCAATATGGTGAGCTAATGAGTTTTCTCTCTAATCATGTGACTATATATACTTTCTTAGCTCCATTTATTCCAATGCTATCAAGCTATTTATCATAGAAAGTGAAAGTGATTAGGCACAGCGACGAAATATCATTAGATCACAAATAAAAATAACACTTAGCTTTAACGACACTATCATTTACAAAAATGGACAATAGACATTCATCACAACAGAGTTATACTGCTTAGACCATTTTCTAAAACAACGGAGAACAAAGATGGTTACAGCTGGCTCAAAACCGGGAACAGGTTTCTATTTTTGTGTTCAATGCGGACATCGCGTCTTCTTAGAAATTGGTACAGACCGACTACCACCGTGTACCAAATGCCTCGGCACCCAATATAACGATAAGGTTGCCTAAGCACACGATATTCAAAACAGAAGATCCTGTTTTAAATAAAAGCCCTATCACCCGATAGGGCTTTTTTGTTAGCGTATAATTTGGGTCATAAAAATGGCTTAAATCTCAAGGGCAAACAGCATGGAAACAATCCTCGGTTTATGTATCGGTATCGGCTTAAGTGCAGCCTGCGGTTTCCGTGTTTTTGTGCCTTTGCTGGTAATGAGTATTGCCGCATTGATGGGCTGGTTTGAACCGATGACCGGTTTTAAATGGCTGGCCATGCCGGCAGTCTGTCTGGCTTTAGCCATCGCGACTATCTGTGAAATTGCTGCGTATTATATTCCGTGGGTGGACAATGCCATCGATATGATTGCAACGCCTGCAGCCATGCTCGCCGGAACTCTGACCACGATGGCTGTGAGCAGTGGAGAAATGTCCCAGTTTGCAACTTGGGCCGCAGCGATCATTGTCGGTGGCGGAACAGCAGGGGCCGTGCAATTGAGCAGTGTTGCAGCACGCGGACTATCAACTGCCACCACAGGCGGTGTTGCGAATCCCGTACTCTCAACCGGAGAGTGGATCGGGGCTATTCTGTTATCCATCCTGTCATTGCTTTTGCCAGTGCTAGCTGCCTTGCTGGTTGTAATGCTAGTCATCCTAGCGATTCGCTGGATACATCAAAAAAAGAAAAACAAGCTAGAAAATTCCGCCTTATAAGAATCAGATAAATAAATATTTATCACTCATTCTTAATGAAATATTTGCTTAAAGAAAGGCCCTCATCTTGTTCATTAAATTGCTTGATTTTTATTCAAAAAAGACATAATTTTATTATGGGATTATAAAAGGCATAATTTTTGTATGGTTTTATTTGTGGTTGAACTTTATAAAAATAATATTAGGGGAACTGTGAATGATTAAATTTATTGTAGATGAACAAGAGTCTGCCCAAGGCGTGCACTATATTCATAACGCAACACGAGGCTGTGAAGACCTGCCAGAATTTGATAACCAGATTCTGATTGGATATTTTGCTAATTATGATCTGGCTTATAAACGGGCAAGAATGAACTGGCCGAGGGAGAAAGTAGAGGGCTGTCATAAGTGCTGTACAGAATGAGATTTATAGACATATTGGACATCATTTAAAACCCGTTATACAGTGGGTTTTATCATTTATTTTGTTTGAGAATTGATCAATTTGACCCCATATAAAACTATAGATTTATCATGTTTAGGGCTGCTCAATTGCAACATTATCTTGATCTCAATCATGACTCGGGTGTGGCCAATTATGAGATTGGCAATGAGTTTATTCGGGTTCAATTCAAGAAAACTTCGAAAGTGTATACCTATAGCTATAGCAGTGCGGGCTATCAGCATGTGGAAAATATGAAACAGCTGGCCCAGTATGGTGATGGCTTAAATGCCTATATCAATCATCATACCCGTCATCTGTTTGTATGCTAAAAAGTGATCGCTGGAAGTTAGAACTGAAACTTTTAGCTGAAAATATTTAAACCATTTCCCTTTAGATCACAGATACAAATCAGTAGTTCCTGAAGATTTGATCAATCTGTTAACTTAAGGATAGATGGCTCTACAGGCAGGGAATCACTATGGATCTCGATTTCTGGTGTCGGTTTTTACTTTATACATTGGCTTTGAATTACAGCATTTTAATGCTCTGGTTTTTGCTGATTGTCTTTGCACGAGACTGGGTGAAACGATTGCATGGTCAATGGTTTCAGCTTTCAGATTCGACTTTTGATACCATTCACTATAGCGGCATGGCCATTTATAAAGTCGGGATATTCCTGTTCAATCTGGTTCCGCTGATTGCCCTATATTTGATGGGGAAAAGTTAGGAGATAAAACTTTCCAAAGTTCCAAGAATAAATAAAACTGATAGTCGCATCAGCATTACACAGAGCAGTTTAAACGCTTAAAATGCTCGAAACAAAATAACAATATGGAAAAGGAGTTCAGCTCAATGAATCAGTTTAAATCCGCCTTGATTTTAGGGGCTTTGATCGGCTTGGGAATGATTATTGCCGGATTCATTCTGGGTAATAGTGCGGTCAAGATTAAACAGTATGAGCGGATTGTTTCCGTAAAAGGTTTATCGGAACGTGAGGTTAAAGCCGATGTTGCAGTCTGGCCCATCCGTTTTAGTGGTGGTAGTCAGGATCTGACAGAACTGTATGACACTATGGAGCTGCAAACCCAGCAAATTCAGGCTTTCTTAAAAGGTGAAGGTTTTAAGGCAGAAGAAATTACCACCGGTTCTCCAGTCACTACAGATAAATATGCCCAGCAATACGGCGGTGATGCCAATGTTGCCTTACGTTATACCGCGCATCAGACCATTACGGTTTATACCCACAATATTGATGCAGTCCGTGCAGCGCAAACCCGTCTGGTCGCTCTGGGTAAAAAGGGCATTGCTTTTGGTGGTGATGATTCCGGGCAAAGAACGGAATATATCTTTACCAAATTGAATGACATCAAACCAGCCATGATTGAAGAAGCCACGCAAAATGCCCGCAGTGTGGCAGAAAAGTTTGCCGCGGATTCTCAAAGCCGTCTCGGGAAAATCAAGACTGCCAATCAAGGTTTGTTTAGCATTGAGGACCGTGACAGCAATACGCCTTATCTAAAGAAAGTTCGTGTGGTTTCTACAGTGGATTATTATCTGGCTGATTAAATGGCTGGAAAGCTGAATAGAGGGGTCTAAAAAATTTAGAGCAGAATGAGGTTTTACATGAAGATAAATTCCAGTAATTCTGCTCTTTCTGCAATAAAAGATCTTTATTTTGAGGTGAAAGGTAAAAAATTCTTCTTCAAATATATTTAAAGAAAAATATTTTCAAAAATCGGGAAAATTAAAAAATCTTAGGAAATTAATTTTGCCGCAGCTTGGCTACTATAGATCTCAAGGGTGTGATGGGATCGAAAAGAGTAGCATGCTGTGAGTGGCGCAAAACGCGAGTGCAGTACGAACCCAAAAGGTCTCGATTCGGCTTAGGACGCTATAGACCAAAAGTTTATAGGCTATAAGATCATTTCTTACAAAGAGTGATAGTTGAAGTAAACCATCAAGATGTTTTCCCAACACCCTCAAAATTTTCTCCTCTCATAAAAACAATCTTCTCCTCCAAACTGTTGAATACCTTCCTTACCCAGTCACTTATATTCTTCCTAAATAGCTGTAAATTCATTTGAGATTCAAATAAATACTATTTTAATCACATATCTAATCTATTTTATTTACAGCCTATAGCTTTCGACTATTTTATGTTTAAATACTACTCTAATGTCGCTGGTTGTTTATAAGTATTTGATATAAATAATTTAAAGTATAATATGTTTAATATTTGCTCACAAATTATATCCTTGAAAAATAAAACAGAATGCTATGATAATTTTGCATATAAGAAAGGGGCACGTCCCATGAAAAAATATGAATTAGAAATCAGTTATCCGCATCAAGAAGAAGACGAAGCAGAGCAGCTAGGCAGCTTATCGGCAGAAGAAATTCTCTCTACTTTCAAGTCCATTAACTGGCAACAGTTACGGGTTTTACAATTACAGATGCAAGCCGCCATTACCACTTTTACCGTAACAGACTCCGATGCTGAACAGTCGATTCAGATCACACTGAATGAACTGGCGCCGTCAGGTCAGCTTGAGTTCAGGCTGGAAAGTGATATTGAAGTCGAAGCTCAACATAAAATTCTGGGATTGTTTAGCCTGAAAAACAAAGACTATGTGTCATTCCGTAGTCTGACTATGTCACAGGTTCAGCAATATCTTATGGCATTTTTAAATGAAGATCTCGACAGTCTGAAAACCCAGTATCAGTCGGGTCATTCAGTATCTCCCATCAGTGCAGCGTCCAAAGCTTAGTCAGGCACTGATTCTGTAACAGGGCTGGATTGACAGTATTCCCTGACATTGTTATTTTGCGCGTTTTCTCCTGAATGCTTAAAGCACATGCCTATTAACGACAACTTTGTCTACGCGCCGCCTCAAGACCCATTGCATATTCTGTATGAAGATGATGATCTGGTCGTCATTGAGAAGCCGGCCGGTTTGTTGTCTGTTCCGGGACGTTTGCCTGAGCATCATGACAGTGCTTATTTACGGGTACTAGAGCGTTATCCGAATGCCAAAATTACCCATCGTCTGGATATGGCGACGTCTGGCATCCTGATGTTTGCCAAACATCGCGATGCTGAAGTGGCAGTCAGTAAAATGTTCCAGGCACGTACAGTCAGCAAGCACTATATTGCGCTGGTACAGGGAGAAATTCAGACCGAGGGCAGTGTCGATGTACCTTTGATTACTGACTGGGAAAATCGCCCACGGCAAATAGTGCATTTTGAACTGGGTAAAGCTGCCAAAACACTCTATCAACGGCTGGAATATCTGCCTGAGCAAGACATCAGCCGGGTATTGCTAACGCCAATTACCGGACGTTCACATCAGCTCAGAGTCCACATGCTGCATATTGGTCATCCGATTACGGGCGATAAAATCTATCATCCGGAACCAACGCGTAGTCCTCTTAATCGCATGGCCTTGCATGCCAGTGAACTGACTTTTACTCAACCCTTGAGTGGTCATAAAGTTGAAATTCTTGCACCTGCACCATTTTAGTAAAATTTAAGCATTCAAAAAATGAATATGGATTCTGATAAATATTTAAATTTCAGTAGGCTGCAACAGAAATGTCTGAATTTATTTCAGTCATCGGAAAATTATAGAGTTGAATTTAAGCAGTTTTCTAGAAAAATTATGTTCTGAATCATGTCTTATCAAGTAATGATATTTTGAAATTAAAAAGTGTATCCGGAAAAATTTCAGGAATCATTTAAGGGACTTTATCACTTTATCTTTAGTTTAACTGTTTGATCTATCTATTTTTATTCAGTTTTTATCAAGATTTGCAGTCTCTCAGGGGTTTGTTCTTATAACATTCGATATAAAAATAAAAACCCCTTTAATTGATTATCACCAACAGATTCATTTTAAGTAAATTGATAGGCATAAAAATATTAAGGTTTTATAGGTGAAAAAATCATTTAAAAGATCAATTATATTAAATGTTTATGGTCATTTTTTATCTTTGATTCTCATCATTAAATTATGCAGAATAACTTTAAAACATCATAAATTTTTAATTTTTTAGTGCCTATATATGGTGCAAGGGGTAAGGGACAGGATGATGCTAAGTGGTGCGCTCTTTGTTCTCGCAAGTGTTTTAATCATTGTATTACTATGGGTATTCAATAGCCTGAAATTATCAAGAAACAATATTCAGTCCTTACAGGAAAATCTGGATCATTCACGCAGTAAATTGGCTGATTATGAAACACAAGTTGATGAATTAAATTATGAAATGACCCAGCTACGGATGCAACTGGGAAGTGCCAGAACTGAACTGAATAAATATAAACAATATCAGGATATCTGTGACATCGAACAATACATTATTAACCGCAGCTTGCAGGCCGAAAATTTCGTAGAAGTAACCAAGCTTGATGCTTCCATCATGCTGGATGATCTCAAAGCCTATATCGCTCAGGTCAAAGCGTATTTACAGAATTTACAGACTCAGGCCGAAGCTGATATTGAGCGACAGGCTCGAAAAGCTTTACAGGCTTATTATCAGCAGGCTAAAGAACAACAGCGACTGCAAGAAGTAGTTGAAGCTCTCGAGCATAAGATCAAGGGCTATCAACATGGTTTTGATCTGCCGGTCACGCAGCTTCTGGATCAGCTCATTAGTGGCTACAACGATACTGATGCAGCCCGGCATTTACTGACTATCAGAACACAGATTGAGCAGGCCAAAGAACAGCAGCAGGTGGCCAGCTGCAACTATGTTGATGAAGACCGTCGCAAGAGCACCATTGCGATTTTGAGTCTGGCATTTAATAGCAGGGCAGAATTGTATTTGTCCCAGTTAAATACTCATAATCTGGGTGAAATGCTGCAATCCTTAAAAGATGATTATCGCCTGATGAACTATAAAGGACAAAGCTTGAGCCAGGCCATGATTCAGGAGTCCTATCTGAACTTACGTCTGGAAGAGCTTAAATTCGCCGCCGTTTTACTACAGTTACGACAGAATCAAGTATCTGAGCCACCTGTAGTGATCACTTCCTAACTACAATTAAAAAATCCAGATCAACCGATGAAATTTTTTAATCTGCAGATTGATATGCAGGTATTTTTAATTAGATGAAAATGCAGCTTTTTTTTTCAAATTCTTAAATTTATATTGATAAAATTCAGTTGGTTATTTAGAGAAAGTTAATTTTTTTTCATATTCTGTACTCGATAATTCAAATAAAATAAGTTAAGCTGAATCGAATAATAAAACATCATAATAAGGATATCTCTATGGCACGCGATTATGACAAATTCCCTGACGATGAAAATGGTCATGTACTGTGGCAAATGTATCAGGATGGTGATGATCTGCAGGACGACCATGAAATTGAATTCTCGATAGCCTTTAATAGTGAAGAACAGGCTGACCGCTGTGCATTGCATTTACTCAAAGAAGAACAAAAGATAAGCCTATATCAGGATGAGGAGAGCGATACACTGGAATGGACGATTACCATTTATGTTTATATGCAACCTACCTATGAAAATATTGTCGATCTAGAACAATGGTTTACCAGAATTGCTGCTGAATTTCAGGGTGAATACGATGGGTGGGGCTGTATGGCCTATGTCTATGATGATGAGGGCGACCCGGAAGAAGGCGAAAGCAAACTGCGTAGCAGCTAATCAAAATTTCCTTATTCAAGCCCGGTTAAGCCGGGTTTTTTATGGCCTGCGGTATTGGCCGGCTTAACTGTAGTTTTTTGTTATACATCCTATAAAATGGATAGATAACAATTATATTTAGGCCGTACAGTATATTGGGCAGACATTTAAATACTGAGGCCGACGAGATCGGGATGATCCGTCCGAATAATAAATAAAAATAATCTTTCAGTAAGAACAAGAAAAAAAGGTAGGCTGAAATGAGTTATACCCTAAAAATGCATCGTGTATTCAGTGCGCCACCGGAACGGGTGTACCGGGCCTTTATTCATCCAGATGCCATTGCAAAATGGCTGGCACCGCATGGCTTCACTGCCAGAGTTGAGCATGCCGAAGTCAAACCGGGAGGCAACTATAAAATTACCCTGACCAATTTTGCTACTGGTACCCAGCATCATTTACATGGCACCTATCATGAAGTTATTCCCAACCAGCTACTGCGTTATACCGATTGCTTTTCTACACCTGAGGTCAAAGGCGAAATTGAAGTCACGCTCATCTTTGAAAAAGTGTCTGTAGGCACCAGTCTGCATATAATTCAGGTGGGTTATCCGGATCTGGTACCGCCATCTGCATGCCACTTAAGCTGGCAGGAGTCATTGCAACTTTTGTCCTGGCTGGTCAATCCACATATTTTGGATGGTTAGGTTCAGTTAATTAAGTTGAGCGGGAGATCCTTTTAAAGCTTGAGCATGAGCCCACCCAAAGATGCTATAATTCAGCTTTAATTTTTTGTTTTTTCTTTTATTTTTTATTTTGTTGAGGTTGCTATGGCTGTACCACAATGCCCAAAATGCCAGTCTGAATATACTTATGAAGATGGTGACTTGTTAATCTGCCCAGAATGTGGATATGAGTGGAAAGAAGGGGAAGCAACTGAGGAAACCGTGGTCATCAAGGATGCGCATGGCAATCTGCTGGCTGATGGCGACACAGTTACGGTGATTAAGGATCTTAAAATTAAAGGATCTTCTTCAGTGGTTAAAGTCGGGACTAAAGTCAAAAATATTCGTCTATTGCCCGATGCAACTGATGGACATGATATTGACTGTAAAATTGATGGCATTGGCGCCATGAAGCTCAAATCTGAATATGTGAAAAAAGCCTGATACGTTCTTATACGAATGAGTGCTTTCGGTCTTCGGGTTTGAAGGTTTATGCTTCTTCCTCAAACTCGAAGATCAATCTCTTCTGATTGCCATATCATGCCTGGATCTATGCTTTATGCCTCATCTTCATCTTGAATATTCAGATAATATTCAGCAGCTTGAAACCCGACCTTTAATGTTGGCAATTCACCAGGCCTTATTTAACGCCGGTTATATTAATGACCCGAATGATTTAAAAAGTAGGGCGATTGTACAGCAGGATTTTGTGATTGGACTAGAGCAGGAGACAGATCAGGCTTATGTGCATGCTAAAGTTTCTCTCCTGACTGGTCGTAGTCTGGACATCCGCCAGGCAATTTCCAAGCTGGTACTTCAGGTCATGCAGCAGCACATTGTCTCGCAGCCGGGGTTAAAGATTCAGCTCTGTGTTGAAATTCTGGAAATGGACAAAGAGACTTATACTAAAGCTATTATTTGATTTTTTTTAGATTGAAGTGAGGACTAGGAAATGAAGTTTTCTTAGTTTCTCTCTTTATCTTGAATACATCAGAACTTAATAAAAAATTGAGAAGTATCAAAGCGATTTTGAAATATAAAGAACGATAAATAAAACTAGAGCATGAAAATTTAAATAATCTGTCAAAATTCACCTGATTATTGCAGTTGATCAGAAAATTTTGCCTATAATTAAAAAAATAGTGTAATTTTAGGTATTAGGTCACACTTTTGACCTGATATATGGGGGATGGGTAAAACCAGGACCCATTCACATAATTAAAAATAATGAAAAACAAGAAAGACTGAAAGTAATGAGATGCTTGAAATCTCGGTTTTCAAGTCTGAATAAAACCTTATAGAGAGGTATTCAATGAAAATAATAGGGGAAGAATGTCTGGCTCAGGAAGTCAGGACATTTTTACAAAAATGGGATCAAGCTATTTGTTCACTTGAATTCAGCGAAATTCGTCAACTTTGCCGACCAGATGTCTGTCTGATTGATATTAGCTCCGAACTGAAAGGGATCGAGGCTTATCAGGCTGCATGGCAACAGTACCGCCCATATATGCGCAACAATGGTATGCGCGTTGAACGGAAGGAGGTCACCATTCAGGTCAATAATGACATGGCTTTCGTATATGGTTATGTCCGGATTGCCTATGCGGCGATGGAACGATATTTCCCTTTGCAATGGTGCCGCTTCAGCATGGTCTTGAGCAAGCAGCAAGATCAGTGGCAATTGCATTATCAACATATTTCTGTCCCTGTTCAGGAGAAGACTGAAAAACTGCGCCCTGTGAAACTGGCAGGTTAAGGCAAAAGTTTTAAATTTCATTGAAACAAGATCATCACATCTATTTGTCCATTCTTGAAAAAAATCGCCATAAAAAAGCCTGAATCGTTCAGGCTTTTTTATTTAGGGAAGATTAAAAGCGTTTTGGAATGCGCTGGCCGTTCGGTACCGGAATTTCCGCATTTTTTAATACACCAAATAACCAGGTTTCTGCATGTTGTACAGCTGTTTTTAACTGATCACCCAAGGCTAGACGTCCGGCAATGAAACTCGCCAGTGAACAGCCTGAGCCGTGATATTCACCTTCCAGACGCGGACAGCGGGTTTCGTTGATTAATTCACCCTGAATATATAGGCGGTTCTGGATATAGTCGGGAGTATCTTCGTGGCCGCCTTTGACCAAAATCGCATGAGCACCCATTTCAAACAGTTTCTGCGTGGCTTGATCTAAATCCTGCTCACCTGTTAGGGCACGCAACTCAACAGTATTTGGAGTTAAAATCGTAGCTAGCGGAATCAGTTGTTTAAACGCTTTGACCAGTGTGGCCTGATTGCCGAGTGAGCCACCACTGTTGGCTACCAGCACCGGATCCAGTACATACTGATAGTCCGGATGCGCAGTTAGAAATTCTGCCAGCACCTCAATATTTTCAGTCGTTCCCAGCATGCCTGATTTAACACAGCGGATCGGCAGATCCTTTACCACGGCATTGGCCTGAGCCAGCAGTAATTCCTTTGAAGTTGCTTCAAAACCAAAAACCTGTTGCGAGTTCTGAATGGTCAGGGCTGTACAGGCAATTGCAGCATGAGCACCACTTTGACCGATGGCTTCAATATCTGCTTGAAGGCCTGCTCCACCTGAAGGATCTAAACCTGAAAAGCAAAGTACGGTAGGTCGCAAAATGATGTCCTTCATTCACTAAAATTGCCTTAGTATAGGCAAATTTATTCAAACTCTCGATATTAATTTCTATCACTTGCAAGAACTGTCTGTCAGGCAAAATTTCGACTGTTTTATCTGATGAAAATACAGGATTAATTACCCTAGAAATGGGTATTCTTGGTTTGTTTTTATGGCCCAACAATTGCTTTAGCGTAGACAAATCTGGCTATACTCACGATATGAATTGATGTCGGCTGCAAACATAGGAGACAAGGTGTGATTCAGAATATTTTAATTGACCTGGATGGTACATTAACCGACCCAAAAGTGGGGATTACGACTTCTGCCCGCTATGGTCTGGAAAAGGTGGGTCATCCGATCAGTGAAGACACGAATATTGACTGGATTATCGGGCCTCCTCTAAAAGCTTCGCTAGCAAAAATTTTGAATGTAGATGCGGATGATACCTTGGCTGAACAGGCACTAATGGCATATCGCGAGCGTTTTGCAGTGACTGGCTTATATGAAAATCATGTTTTTGAAGGCGTAGCTGAAACTCTGGCAGAACTTAAACGCCGTGGTTATCGCCTGTTTCTCGCAACAGCAAAACCAACCGTTTATGCCAAACAGATTCTGGAACATTTTAATCTGGCCCAGTATTTTACTGAGATTTATGGCAGTGAGCTGAATGGTGATCGGACCAATAAAGGGGAACTGATTCAGTATATCCTGGAACAACAAGGCATACAGGCTGACCAATGCATTATGGTGGGTGACCGTGAGCATGATATTTTTGGTGCCCGCCATAATGGGATTGAGTCGATTGCAGTCAAATACGGCTATGGTTCAGAAATTGAATTACAGCAGGCACAGCCTAAATATACGATTGAGAACTTTAGTCATTTATTAGACTATTTAAAATAATTTTTTATTTTCATTAAAAATAAAATGCTTCTATGTTTAGGAGCATTTTTTATATTCATTATTAACAATAATTTTTAACTTCACCTTTTGAATAGAAGTCTGTTTTATTGCGTTAACTTGATTAATTGTTTGTATACTTTTGTTCTAATATTTTTCATGCTTACATAAATATAATAATGCATTTTATGTGATCAATGTCATATTTTAATGAACCTATTTGATTATAATTCACAAAAACATATTTACCATATTTTAATATCTATTTATTTAAATCTGATTAAAATATTAAAATTCAATATCTTAATTTCATATAAAATTTTTTATCCATTCATTTCACTATGTTTCCAATATTTAGTAACAAGTTAAAGATAACATTTTTCAGATTCTCATCTCTTGATTTTGATGCTATGTATTTCACGTTTAATTAAGCAATAAATAAATTATAAAAAAGGATGGGAATAATATGGCGAATATACAGATATTATCGGCAGAGAATGGAGAATTAATTCAAGATATTAATACTAATATTGTGAATTTAACCGAAAAATCAGTGATCAAGGTAAATGCCACGATTGATGAAGTGGCAAAAATTACGCGTCAAGGTAATTCGGCTGTTATCTATTTTAAAAATGGTGAAACCATTACGATCGAAAATTATTTTGATTATGCAGTCAATGATAATCGAATCGTTTTTGAGCATGAAGGTCAATTGTACTGGGCGGAATTTACTGATGAAAATGGGGTAATGCTCGATACGATTCGATATCACCCGCTTACAGGAGATCTGGCTGAGAGTGGAACCGTAGCTGCGGGCGTTTTACCTTGGTTGGGTGGGGCACTGGCTTTAGGAGCTATTGCGGCAGCGGCAGGTGGAGGCTCATCTTCAGGAAATAGTTCGGATAATCGGGATACGAGTCCGCCGAAGTTAACCGGCGTCATTGTGAATGAAGAAGGCCAGCTTGAACTGAGTTTTGATGAAAATATAAATGGTTCAAATCCACGCGCTGAAGATTTCACAGTGGTTGTGGATGGAGAAGAAATTCCCATTACCGATATTATTGTACAAGATGACAAGATTATCCTGATTACAGAGCCAGAGATCCGGGACGGACAAGAAGTTACGGTTGAATATCAGGATAGTACACCTGATGATAATCAGGGAATTAAGGATTCAGAAGGGAATGTATTAGAAGATCTGGATTCAGATGATGTGGGTGGAGTGCAGAATCCGGATATTAGTGGGCCCGTACTTTTAGCTGCCGAAGTTAATGCCAATGGCAATATCGAGCTTAGCTTTAATGAAGCGCTGGATGCAGACAATTTACCTCCTTTAGATAGTCTGGTCGTTACAGTGGGTACCGCCCCAGATCAAACTACGGTCGATGTGATTAATATTGTTGCCGATGGAAATACCTTAACGCTGATTACCAGTCCGGTGATTGCAGCAGGTCAGACTGTCAGTGTGGAATATACCGATCCAACTGCTGGAAATGATGAGAATGCCATTCAGGACTTGGCAGGGAACGATGCGGCAAGCTTTAGCACAGTGGATCTACCCAATGGGGTGGTCAATGATTCAGAACAGCCAGCAGAAGATACTGTTGCTCCTGTATTAATCGATGCCGAAGTCAATACTGAGGGTAACATCGAACTCAGCTTCAATGAAGATGTTTCGACCTCGAATCCGCTGCCTGCTGATTTCACAGTAGTCGTAGATGGAACAGAAATTCCAGTATCTGACATTATCTATGACGGCAATGAAATTATTCTGGTAACTGATCCAGTCATTACTGAAGGTCAGGAAGTTGAAGTCACTTATACCGACAGCACTCCGGGAGATGGTCAGGGCATCCGTGATGGCAGTGGCAATGTGCTGGATGGCTTTGATGCGGTAGAAGTGGGTGGCGTTGCAAATAACTCAGAACAGCCAGCAGAAAATACTGATGCACCGGTTCTCCTTGATGCCGAAGTCAACGCTGACGGTAATATCGAACTCAGCTTCAATGAAGACGTTTCGACCTCAAATCCGCTGCCTGCCGATTTCACGGTGGTAGTTGACGGAGAAGAAATTCCCGTGACTGACATTGTCTATGATGGCAATGAAATCATTCTGGTAACCGATCCTGTTATTACTGAAGGTCAGGAAGTAGAAGTCACTTATGCCGATAGTACGCCGGGGGATGGTCAGGGCATCCGTGATGGCAGTGGTAATGTGCTGGACGGTTTCGACGCGGTAGAAATTGGCGGGGTTGACAATAACTCAGAACAGCCAGCAGAAGATACTGTTGCTCCAGTATTAATCGATGCTGAAGTCAATGCAGACGGTAATATTGAACTTAGCTTCAATGAAGATGTATCAACCTCGAATCCGTTGCCTGCTGATTTCACAGTAGTGGTCGATGGAGCAGAAATTCCGGTAACTGACATTGTCTATGACGGCAATAAAATCATTCTGGTAACCGATCCTGTTATTACTGAAGGTCAGGAAGTAGAAGTCACTTATGCCGACAGTACGCCGGGGGATGGTCAGGGCATCCGTGATGGCAGTGGTAATGTGCTGGATGGGTTCGATGCAATAGAAGTAGGTGGCGTTGACAATAACTCAGAACAGCCAGCAGAAGATACCGTTGCTCCTGTATTAATTGATGCCGAAGTCAATGCAGACGGTAATATCGAACTCAACTTCAATGAAGATGTATCGACCTCGAATCCTTTACCTGCTGATTTCACCGTCATAGTCGATGGAAGTGAAATTCCAGTAACTGACATTGTCTATGATGGCAATGAAATTATTCTGGTGACTAATCCAGTCATTACTGAAGGTCAAGAAGTAGAAGTCACTTATGCCGACAGTACACCGGGAGACGGACAGGGAATCCGTGATGGCAGTGGCAATGTGCTGGATGGATTTGATGCGGTAGAAGTGGGTGGCGTTGACAATAACTCAGAGCAACCAGCAGAAGATACTGTTGCTCCCGTATTAATTGATGCCGAAGTCAACGCTGACGGTAACATCGAACTCAGCTTTAATGAAGACGTTTCGACCTCGAATCCTTTGTCTGCTGATTTCACAGTAGTCGTAGATGGAACAGAAATTCCGGTAACTGACATTGTCTATGGCGGCAATGAAATCATTCTGGTAACCGATCCAGTCATTACCGAAGGTCAGGAAATAGAAGTCACTTATGCTGACAGCACTCCGGGAGACGGTCAGGGCATCCGTGATGGCAGCGGCAATGTGCTGGATGGGTTCGATGCGGCAGAAGTGGGTGGCGTTGAAAATAATTCAGAACAGCCAACAGAAGATACCGTTGCTCCTGTATTAATCGAGGCTGAAGTCAACGCTGACGGTAATATCGAACTCAGCTTTAATGAAGATGTTTCGACCTCGAATCCTTTACCTGCTGATTTCACAGTAGTCGTAGATGGAACAGAAATTCCGGTGACCGATATTGTTTATAACGGCAATGAAATTATCTTGGTAACCAATCCTGTTATTACTGAAGGTCAGGAAGTTGCAGTCACTTACGCTGACAGTACTCCGGGAGAGGGTCAGGGAATCCGTGATGTCAGTGGCAATGTACTGGATGGCTTCGATGCGGTAGAAGTAGGTGGCGTTGACAATAACTCAGAGCAACCAGCAGAAGATACTGTAGCCCCTGTATTAATTGATGCTGAAGTCAATGCTGACGGTAACATCGAACTCAGTTTTAATGAAACTCTAGATGCAGACAATTTACCACCTTTAGATAGTCTAGTCGTTACAATCGGTACAGCTCCAGATCAGACTACAGTCGATGTGATCAATATTGCTGCCGATGGAAATATCCTCACGATGATTACCAATCCAGTGATTACAGCTGGGCAGACCGTTAGTGTCGAATATACTGATCCAACTACTGGAAATGATGACAATGCAATTCAGGACTTGGCAGGGAATGATGCCGCAAGCTTTACTACAGCGGATCTACCAAATGGAGTTGTAAATAATTCAGAACGTTTACTGAATCTTGCCGATGATAATGTGTCCGCAATTTTGGAAGGATCACAAGATGCAACTGTATTGGAAACATATAGTGATAGTAGTGGTATCGACGTGCTCAATGGCACTTCGGAAGTTGCCGTGGTCGATTTTACGATTGAGGAAAATATTTCTAGCGTGGTGATTGCAGTACAGCAAGAAAATCTGGTTAGCTTGGCGAATGCCTTTACTTTCGTGGTACGTAATACAACCACTGGCGAAGAATTTGAGGTCGCTTCAGCAAATACCAGTCAAGGCGGCTTAGTTGCTGGTGCATTGGGACTGGAGCTGCTGGGTGGAGTAGCAGATGCTCAAGGATTGAGACTGGATATTAATGACTTGCCTGCTGGAAACTATGAAGTCTCGGTATATGGTGATTCTTCACAATTAGCAGATATCCTGACCACTATAGATTTAGCGAATTTAGGCGATAACACGGTTAACAATCTGGTGTCAGAAACTGTATTAGGTTTACTCGAAGCTACCTTGACTGGCCAAAACGCTGATCCTCGTGGAATTCTGGAGCAATTGACACTTCGTGAGTTATTGGATTTAACTACAGGTTCTTCTGTACCAATTATAAATACTTTAACCACAGCAGTTGATTCAGTTTTGTCATTGGCTCTGGATAATATACTAGTTCGCCCAATATTAGGTGATGTATACAATACCTCCGTAGGGAGTTTACTTGCAGGAAATGGAGGCGGGGCATTAGGATTCCTATTAACTACTTTAGGATTGGGTACAGCATTAGATGCGCTTCTAAATGGAATTTTAGAAGGGGTAGATGGTGCAGGCCAGGCATTATTCGATAACCTGGTTGAACCACTAGTTAGCGATATTTTGCTAGATACCGTGCTTGAAGAAACTGGCCTAACGACTGGTTTAAATACCTTACTCGGATCATTAAATACATTGCTGAGTACTTTAGGACTGGATGATGTTTTACCAGCTGTTGATGGCTTGATAGACCTGATCGCTCAAGAAGCCTTAAGTAATCCATTAACGCTATTTGGTGGAACCACTGCTGAAGTCTACGAAGTCAATGGAGAAATCTACCGTGCAACAGGCAATATTCAGGAAACTTCAGCCGACGGCACACAAGCGGATAATTGGGCGGGTGGCGTATTAACTGAGATTAATGGGCAGCCAGTAACTTTCGATTTAAGTGATGAGGGAGGTAACTTTACCATTATCGAAGGGACGTATGGTGAGCTCAAACTCTATGAAAATGGTAATTTCAGTTATGAATACAATAGTTCATTAGGCCAGGGCCCATTACTGAGTGAAGTATTTGAATATACGGTAACGCGTAATGCGGGACAGGCCGAGCAGGAAAGTGCTTCAGCAAATCTGGTGATCAATATTGATCGCGTAAACCAGATTATTAACTATGCCGACGATCCAGCAGATAACCTGTTACAGGGTGGCGCAGGTGATGACATCCTGACGGGTGGTGCAGGAGCAGACACAGCGATCTATTATTTACTGAATAATGCTGATGCAACAGGCGGTAATGGTACAGATACCTGGACTGACTTCAATGCAGTTGAAGGTGATACCATCGATGTCTCTGCATTATTAAGTGATCAGGCAGTAGATGCATCAAATCTGGGGAACTATATCACGCTCGAACAACGTGGAGATGATACAGTCGTGACGATCGATCGTGATGGTTCCGATACCGATACCACCTTTGCGCGCGCTGATTTTCTGATATTGCAGAATGTAGACAGTGCAACTTTACAGCTGGATGACATCATTAAATATAATCCAATCTGATCAGCAGGTTCAGAATGGATGATTTATAAAATTTTATGATGTCATTGAACTTCAATTAAAAAATCCCGCTTAATGCGGGGTTTTTTAATTTTATATGGCATTTAAAGTGTTAAAAACCAGATAGAAGCAGCAATGACGACAATTAAGATAACCAGAAAGATTTTTAGATTGGTTTTAGGATAAGTGGTGCTTAAGCTCGCTTTCGTAATTTCCTGACCTGCGGGATCATACAGAATCACCTTTTGTGCACTATTTTCATAACCTAATTCTAGCAGGGCACGCTGTTCAAGAGCTGTCAGACCCTCTTCAGGCATATCCATAACTTGCAGCAGCGTTGTAGAGCCCCAAAGTTTTTGAACAATTGAAGTAGATACCAGCTGTTTTAGGGTGTCTGAGGCAGCATTAAAGTCGGCAATGATGCTGCGTTCATGCGCATAGGGAACGGGAGGGACCATTGTTTGCACAATCGTGCCCTCATTGTCCATCAGTTGCATTTTATCTTTATAAATTTGCACCCATATTGCATTGGGAAGTTTGGATAACTGATCTTGCAGCATGAATTGCCTACGTATTGCTTTGATATTAAATTAAATAATCTATAAACATATCCCGTATCAAGACGGGATATGTAATGTTCCATTACTTGGCAGGAGCACCATATTCATTATTTTCTTTTTTGGTATCACTTGCCCACCAGATAATGAGTAAAATGGCTCCTATCCCTGTCAGTACAAGCAATTGCCACCATCCAGAGCGTCCAATGTCATGCAAGCGACGTGCCCCTACGGCCAGACTTGGGAGCAGAAGAGCTAAATTTAGCAGACCATTCACCAAAGGTTTGGTGCCTAAAACGGCATCAATGACTTCACTAATAATGCCTAAAATTACACAAAACAGCATAAAGAACCAAAATTCTTTACGGCGTGCACGACCTGAAAAATTTGCATAATTGGTTAGACATTTTACGAACCAGTCGATACTGCTGTAATTCTCTTCAGTCTGATCCAGATTGGAATATTTATTAATCTGATTGCTAATGCTTTCTCCCAGATGAATCGAGTTTCCCAAAGCCAGATAAATATCTGCTGCCTGACCGGTTGAGTTAACAATAAAATCAACCCGGTCACCGCGTGAAGGAGGGCGTTGTCCACGCCAGTCTGCACCGCTAAAACTGTAGCGGTTGTTATCATCCCCTGTGATAAAACCCGTATTATCTTGAATAGAAAAATCCAGGATGGAACCTTTCATAAGCCCTCTCTATTTATCTTCTGGCTATTATGGATTTGTATAAATATTATTCATATATGGCCGATAGTAGCATAGGAAATTTATTTTGAGATCAAGCTTTTATAAAAATATTTAGGTAATAAATTTTCACTATCTAAAGCTAGAAGTTCTGATTAATAAGAAGTTGATTTAGCCGATAACAAATAATTTAGTTAAATTTAGATTTTCTTAATTTGTTGAATAATAAGAAATGATTCAAGGGAAGAAAAACTGAAATAAATTTAATAAAGCTAAAAATATACCAATATTTATAAAAATAATTTAAATCAATGACTTAATTAATTTTAGTATTTTATTCAATATGAATATATTGCGAATTTTTACGTAGAGTTTGAATAAGAAACTAATCCCCAACAGACTTTGCTTAAGTTAATAAATGCTTATATATTGATCTCATAAAACAACTTAAACATTAAACTGTTTTTAAGTGAATTCACCTATTTTATAAAGGCAATTTTAGGGTCTGTTGACACTTACTGTTCATAATTAACCCTATAACGGTAGCCATAAAAATATACAGGCTAAGGCAACAGAACTTTGATAATTTCTTTTGAGCTTGTCATATCGAGTAGCTATTCCTCTA
>NZ_VPAW01000020.1:0-59198 GCF_013419055.1 Acinetobacter sp. YH12108
ACTTGGGCGGTCTGCCTTTGGCAGGGACATGTTTCTTCAATTGCTCAACCATTAAATCAAAGGTTGACCATGAGATGCCCGTGTATCGCTTGAACTGAGGATCAGAAAGCTTGTTTGAATCGATGTAATTCATCCGCAGATTATGCATGAATGCCAAGAAATCTGGAGTGCAAATATTAACCAAAAAGAAGATCGTTTTTTGATTTATGAAAGAGATCTAATAGATTAATCATGTAACCTTCATTTTGATATAAATTTTCTTATGCACCTTATTTAAAAATATTCAAACGATAAAAATAAAAAATCCCAACAATATATGTTGAGATTCTCTATTCATAACCGGGTTAAGCTGGCAGTAAATATAGGTAATGTTCAGGCTATAAAATCTCGTAAAATGTGTTGATTTATCACTTCATCAAAATTTAGATTTGAAAGATTTTGCTTGTTATATTTGATGCTTTTATAACAATAACTCGCTGCAATACCCATACTAATTAAAGTCAACAATTTCATTGTTCACCTCAAAATTAAAAATATTAGAAACCGTGAAATTAAAATATCAGCTTGCTTTGTAGTGGTCTAAGCCAGTTTGGAAAGCTTTTTGTATGGTATGTAAATTCATCAAAACTATTTCAGCTCTATAAAAATCATTATCAATTTTTTGCTTTGCCTTGAATTGTCTGATCTTCCTTTAACTGACTCGACAAGTTCAGTAGAAAATGAAGATCATTGAGGATTAACATTCTTAAACGGAAGATCATATTTGAATACAAAAAGTACATCATTTTAAAGCGGTATGGTCGTAATCAAATTAGATGCAAAACATAAATTCGAGGAAGATAAATCAGAATCTGCTATGATAGCTTCCACTTAGTGGACTCTTTTATGTTTTCCCTTATCTCCTATTTATAAGTAAAGGAGTATCACAATGGGCAACATGACTGCCACATCAGAATTATTTTATATATTTTAGTAGGTTAAAGTGAAAATTGTCATTCTTAACAAGCCTTATGACGTCCTCTCCCAATTTCGTCCAGATGAAAAACATCAGACTATGGCAGATTTCGTAGACGATCCGGATCTGCGTATTGCCGGTCGTCTGGATATGGATTCTGAAGGTTTGATGTTCCTGACCGATCATGGTGGTTTAAACCAATATATTACCAATCCAGCCAGCAAAAAATTCAAAACTTATCTGGTTCAGGTCGATGGGGATATAACCGAAGAAGCTCTAGAACAGCTTCGTAAAGGCGTTGAACTGAATGACGGTATTACGCTACCAGCCAAAGCAATTAAAGTCACTGAACCGGAATGGTTATGGGAACGTAATCCTCCTGTACGTTTCCGTGCTTCTGTTCCAACTTCATGGGTCGAAATTTCAATCTGTGAAGGTCGTAACCGTCAGGTTCGTCGTATGACTGCAGCAGTCGGCTTTCCTACATTACGTTTGATTCGCACCAAAATCGGTTCGATTGATCTGGTTCAATTAGGTTTACAGCCAGGTGAAACTAAAGAAATTGAACCCCTACTTTATCCAGACTTTAAAGATGTGCCTGCACAGGAACCGTATCGTTCGCGTTCTTATGTGAAGAAACCGGGTGGCACCGGTGGTAAACCGATTAACAAGAAAGTAACGAAAGACGGCACCAAGAAAAAAACCGGTACACCACGTATCTGGCAAATGGAAGAAGGTGAAAAACCACGTCGCAAGACCAATGGTACCACCCGTCCAAATACCAAGAGTCGTGGCCGTCGTACACGTTAAGCCACTGCTTAGATCGGGAAGATCAAACTAAAGACCACCCCTTGAGAATGGTTATTCACCTGAACTTCCCCCTGATGCAACTGCATAATCGACTGCACAATCGCCAAGCCCAAACCACCCGTTTGGGCTTTTTGATGCCGGCTGCTATCAACTTGATAAAAGCGTTCAAACAGATGGGCTAAATGCTGCTCGGGGATCTGTACACCTGCTGTCAGCACATCAATCCGACAGCTATTTTCTGTAGTCATCGCCGTGATTCTGATCTCGCCATTTTCCTTTCCATACTGCACTGCGTTGCTGAGTAAATTGGCAAGCGCACGTTGCAGATGTTCCGGATGCGCAGCTATATTCAGTTGAGCCGGAATATCCGTATAAATAGATATATTTTTTTCTTCTGCCAGAAACTCAAAATATGCCAGCAAATCTTCTATGATCTGGCTAAGTTCTAGTGTCTGTTTTTCTATCTGATAGTGGCCATGTTCAACTCGGGCGATAAATAGCATGTTTTCAATCATCTGAGTTAGACGTTCATACTCTTCCAGATGGGAATACAGCAAATTTTCTAATTCATCGCGACTGCGTGACTTCGACAAGGCAATCTGGGTTTGCCCCATCAAGTTATTCAGGGGCGTTCGTAATTCATGGGAAATATCTTCAGAAAATCGGGCCAACTGTTCATAGCCTTGCTGTATTCGGTCCAGCATGGCATTCATAGCCTCTGTTAGTTGCTGCACCTCAATAGTTCGGGATGGCAACTCGATACGCTGATCCAGCTGCTGCACATTAATTTGCTGAGTGGCGTAAATTAATTGGCGCATGGATCGCAGTAGATAGTGTCCCATCAGCCAGGCTAACAAAGTAGATAAAATAATACCAAGCAGAGTGTAGATCACTAATTTTATCAGGTAATGTTTTAAAACCTGTTGCCCTGCTGCGAGCTGCTTACCGGCAATCAGTTGATAAGACTGTCCATTAAAGTCCACTTGCTTAAATGCCAAACGGGTCGTGGGTTGTTCAAGCTTATTATTTTGATAATTCAGCCTGGTGTGATAATCCAATAGAGGAATAGCGATATTTAAAGGATTAATGTCAATCAAGGTATTCTGAGCATTTTTAAGAATCAGTAAATTATCTTCCTGTCCAAGCATATTCTCATAAAGCTCTGGATGTTCGATCAGCACCTGAAAGCTTTGCTGATCAGCCAGAAATATTTCTATTCTGGAAATCCGCAAGGCCAAAGCTTCATCCTGCTGTTGTAGCACCATCTGCTGCATATTTTGATAGGACAACCCGCCGATACTTAAAAAGACAATACAGGAAATGAGGCCAAAAGCGATGCCGAGACGTGTGCCCAAATGCATTTTCATGCTTGCACATCCAGTTTATAGCCCATACCACGTACTGTATGAATAAGTTTTGGACTGAAATGGTCATCAATTTTAGAACGTAATCGGCGTACAGCAACATCAACGACATTGGTGTCAGTATTAAAATTAATATTCCAGACCAGTGAAGCAATTTGTGTCCGGGTTAACACTTCGGACTGGTGTTCCATCAGCAACTGCAAAAGCGCAAACTCCTTTTGGGTAAGCTCAATTTTTTGCTGGTCTCGAAATACTTCCCGGGTTAAACGATTCAGCTCTAAATTGGCCACCTGATACGTTTCGTGTTCAGTTTTTGGTACACGGCGCAGCAGGCTTTTGATTCTGGCCAAAAGTTCGATATAAGAGAAAGGCTTGGTTAAGTAGTCATCTGCACCCAGTTCCAACCCTTTGACCCGGTCAAGCACATGATCTTTGGCAGTCAGCATGAGTACGGGGACTTTAGAGAAAGTACGCAAGGTTTTGAGGACTTGCCAGCCGTCCAGGTCGGGCAGCATCACATCCAGCAATACCAGATCAATCGGTTGCTGTTCCAGCACTGATAAGGCATGCAGGCCATTACCCACCTGTGTAGTCTGGTAGCCGGATTCATTTAAGCCTGTGGCCAAGAATCCGGCAATTTTGGTTTCATCTTCTACAATTAAAATATGCATGGGCTGAGTTTAATCAATTTCATACGGCGCAAAGATTACAAATTGGTAATCTGATTGTCATCCATGAGCTTCCATTCTTTGATTATGATCTTCTCAATTTCTATATGACTGAACACTATCATGAGAAGCAGATTAAATCAGAGAAAAATATTGTTATATCTAGCGAGTTTAGCAATGGTTAGCTTAAGCCATGCTGAATTAAAAACGGCCTATATTATGGACTTGAGTACAGCAAATCAGCTTACTGAGAACGTCATGCAAGCTTGTCAGAAAGCCAGCAAACCCGCTGCAGTCACAGTACTGGATCAAGGCGGTAATGTTCTGGCCAGCCAACGGCATGAATCTGTCGGAATTCACAATTTAACTGCATCACAGCGTAAAGCCTTTACTGCATACTCGACTAAGACCAGTACATTGGATTTCATGCGTCATGCACAAAAGAACCCGGATGCACAAAATTTAAATACCCTGGATGAATTGTTATTATTGGGCGGCGGGGTACCTGTGGTTTATAAAAACCAGCTCATTGGCGCTGTTGGCGTTGCAGGCTCTGGTGGCTCTGAACAGGATCATCAATGTGCCGCACAAGGCATTCAACATACTTTAAAACAACTTTAATTTTATCTATCTATTGAATAGGAACAGACCTATGAAAAAAATTATTTTTGGTGCTCTTCTAGCGGCGACAGCAAGCTTTTCTTTTGCACAGAATCCTTTAAGTGTGCATGTGCTGAATCAGGAAACTGGTCTGCCTTCCGCCAATGTCGCGGTGATTCTGGAAGCTCAGCAAGGTGACAAGTGGATAAAACTGAATGAGTTAAAAACAGATGCCAATGGCCGTATCAAAGAGTTTTATCCTAAAGATACAGCTTTACAGAAAGGCATCTATAAAGTGACCTTCAAAACCGGTGACTGGTTTAAGGCCAATAATCAACGCACCTTCTTCCCTGAAGTACCTGTGGTATTTACGATTGACGGTGCTTTGGAGCACTATCATATTCCCTTATTACTGAGCGCTTATGGTTATTCAACCTATCGTGGTAACTAATTCTTAATCCCTAAAAGCGTCATTTTCATGGCGCTTTATTTTGAAGCGTAAAACAGCTGCATTGCATCATTCATCTGGCTTTCGCTTGTTATTTATCTCCTGGAATGTTATTTATGATTCACATAATTAATATTTTTAAAACAAAGTGTATCTAAAAAAGGAGTTCTGCAATGGATCAGCAAGTGAACCAGATGTTTAATCAGGACCGATTAATTCAGTATCTCGGTGCACATCTAATTTCCTATAACCACAATCATGCGAAGATTGAACTTAAAGTGTCTGAACAACATTTACAGGGACATCAGACCTGTAACGGCGCTGTGATTTTTGCATTAGCTGATGCTGCATTTGCCATTGCCTGCAATACCGGCGAACATCCAGCAGTCGGCCAACATTGTGGTATTCATTATCTGAAACCGGCACTGCTCGGTGATACCCTTACCGCCATAGCTGAACATAAAGCCAGTAGCGGTCGCAGTGGGATTTACGATATTCAGATCCTGAATCAGAAAGATCAAATCGTGGCTGAATTCCGTGGAACCTCACGACTGATCGTTAAATAATTATTCTAAAACTTAATGCAATAAAAAAACCGGTGCATCAACACCGGTTTTTTAAAACAGCAAATGCTAAATTAAGCTTTCAACCATTTCTCAGCTTTAGTTTGATCTTCAACTTTCAATTCAACTTCAGTCAGTTCAGAACCACCATTTTGAACTTCAAAAGTCATCAGCTCATCACGACGGAATGCATGGACAGTATACGTACCTTCCTGTTTCGCATATTTCTCGACAAGTTTCGTCGTTGCTTTAAGGCCATCAATCGCCACAATTACATCATTCGCTGAAAGGCCCGCTTTCACCCCTGCTCCATCACGACGTGCAGACTGAACCAGCACACCTTCAGGCTTATCTGCAAGTTTCAAACCAAATGGTAATGACTTGTCATTTTTCAGGGTATAGCTCACGCCAAATTCAGGTAGTAACTGATCTAAAGGCAATTCATCTGTGGTATTGATCAAATGATTGATCTGTTCTAACCAGTTATCACCTGTCAATTCCTGACATAACTCAAAGATAGTCCGTTCATTGACCTGAATGCCATTTTGCGTATTTTCATATAGCTTACGCATCAAAGCGTCCAGACTTGAGCCACGCAGACGTAAACCTAGATCCAGACAAAGTGCAACTAAACAGCCTTTATTGTAGTAGCTGGTACCGGCATTATTTGAGTTTTCATCCTGACGATAGAATTTTACCCAGGCATCAAAGCTAGACTCAGATACTGACTGAATAAAACGTCCCGGGTTTTGCAAATAACGGTCAATCTGCGCTTTGAGCAATGCAATATAAGATTCCTGATTAATCACGCCACTACGGAGCAGAATCAGGTCATCATAATACGACGTAAACCCTTCAAAGATCCAAAGCAAAGAGGTATAGCCTTCTTTATTTAGATCATAATTCACGAAGTTTTCTGGACGAATAAATTTCACTAACCATGAATGGAAATACTCATGACTACATAGGCCAAGGAAACGCTGATAATCTTTCGATGGCTCTTCAGGCTCATCTACTTTAGGGAAATCATCACGCGGTGTAATCAGACTGGTTGAGTTTGGATGCTCCAAACCGCCATAGCTGTTACCGGTTGCTATGGTCATAAAGGTATAATCATTGAATGGCGCAGAACCGAACATGGAAATTTCTGTCGCACAGATTTTTTCAATGTCCTGCTTCATACGCTGTTCATTCATCGCATGCTTGCCTGACACCACAAACTCATGCGGAATGCCATTGGCTTCAAAGCTGAAACGGGTCTGCTCTGCCAGTTCAAACGGCGCATCAATCAGTTCAGCATAGTTTTTAGCTTTTAAGGTATAACGACCTTTGACCAGACTTTTAGCCTGCATACCTGTCGCAAGCTGGAAATGTTTTAGCTCATCCGGCAGGAATACTTCTACTTCAATTTCTTTATGCTCCTGACCTTCTAGACCCAAACATGCACAAGCTGGGTTCACATAGAGACGGTTTTGATCCACATATGCACCACGAACAGACAGGTCATACGCGTAGACATCGTATTCCACAGTAATCAGTTCATGATCCGTATTGAATAAACGCCATTTATTCTTTTCAAACTTCTGGATTTGTAGCTGGCGTCCATCCTCATCATAAGCCTTGACTGCTTCAATATGCTTGGAGAACTCGCGAATCAGGTAACTACCCGGAATCCAGGTCGGTAAAGAAAGGACTTGTGTTGGGTCTGCTAAAAAGCGAAGAGTTACGTGAATAAGGTGCTGACGATAATCGTCAAATTCGATTTGATAATGCAACATAATGGGCGATATAAAATACAAATAAATGAGTTATAGCTTAGCTTAGCATTTTTTAGGCCAGTATTGCTTAGCTGTCGCATTTGTCTACATTTCTGACTAGCTATCCTTAAAAAAAAGGCATAGCATGCGTGAAAATTAAATCGTTCATCGACCGGTTGGTTATTAAGGAACACCTTTGAAATACATCATCTCACTGCTTGCAGTTCTTAGCCTGTTTGTGCCTGCAATTTCATATGCTGCCCTTCTGAATATTTTGCCTGAAAGCGTTGAAGCAGAAGCCTGGACCATTCTTGACTCACAGTCAGGCCAGGTCATTGCCGAACACAATGCCGACGTTCAACGTGCTCCAGCTTCCCTCACCAAAATGATGGTCGCTTATATTGCATTGAAAGAAATTCAGGCGGGTAAATTAGATAAAAGTGAAGTATTAACTGCAACACCGATTGTGAAAACAGTGATGTGGGATGAGTCACAAATGTACCTGAAAGAAGGTGAGCAGATTTCGATTGATCAACTTCTGGCAGGTCTGATTATCATGTCGGCGAATGATGCTGCTGTGACATTGGCAGAAAAAATTTCAGGTGATATTCCGAGCTTTGTCGAGCGAATGAATCGGGAAGCAAAAGCTTTAGGTATGGTTCATACCCATTTCCAGAATCCGGCCGGTATTACCATGCCTGAGCACTATTCTACTGCAGCGGATCTGGCGCGTTTGTCGGCAGCTGTAGTCAATCAAACTCCGGACTATCTGTATTATTCCAAACAGCCAAGTTTTACCTATAACAACCATTTCCACCGTGCCACTAACCGTGTGTTGCAAGTGGACTCAAGCGTCGATGGTTTAAAAACTGGCTTTACTCGTGCAGCCGGCTATAACCTGGCGCTTACCGCCAATCGTCCGACTTATGATATGGAACTACCCCACCGTCGTTTGATCGTGGTGGTTCTAGGGACTAAAAGTGCTGCCAAACGTGCTGAAGTGTCGCATAAGTTGATGAATCTGGCATATACCTATACCCGTAATGAAGTCGCCATTAAAGATAAACAATTACTGGCTGAGTTACCGGTGATCAAATCGACTTTAAAAATGTTTAAGGTAGAGACCAAGCAGCCGCAGATTATTACCACCTCTTTATATGATCAGAATTATGCCATTGATCTGAACCAGTTCGATCAAAACCATCAACGGGTAATGTTGAATACAGGTGATGGTGTAATGCAAAGCATTGAACCGCTCCATGAAACCCAAACTCATATCAATGTAGAAATGAATGCTTCTGAGTTGATTGCACCTATGGCCAAAGTGATGCCATTAGCGACGATTCATGTGTATCAGAATAATCAGCTTATTCGTACCATCCAGATTGAAGATATGGTGGAACTTGAAGAAGCCGGTTTCTTCCAGAAATTCCTGAGCTGGTTATCTAGCTTCTTTGGCATCTTTGCAGAAAATGCACCAAGTGCCAAACTCTATCCAATCCAGAAATAAACGCTGAATACAGTTAGAAGGCCCTCATTTGTCTTCTAACTCCCACCATAGATTTCTTCTCTTCTCTCGTCGATTTTACCTCTTCTGCCATAATTGCTACGTTTTGTAATTTGTATAACAATTCTAATCAAGACGGCCTGCTGCCCATGCCATAGTATATTTGGTCTAAATTTCTCTTATTTTTATTAGAAAAATAAATAGGTTAATAATATATGACAGCACATCGAATCGTAATTGTAGGTGGTGGCGCAGGTGGATTGGAGCTAGCTACTCAACTGGGCGAAACCTTAGGCAAAAGTGGCCAAGCGCATATCACGTTGGTAGATCAGAAACTGACACATATCTGGAAACCCTTATTGCATGAAATTGCTACAGGTACGCTTAATCCGCATGCAGAAGAAACCAATTATTTTAGTCATGCTGCAGCTCATCATTATCACTTTGTGCTGGGAACATTTGTTGATCTGGATCGTAAGGCTAAAGAAATTGTTCTGGAAACAGATTACTTTTCTAAAAAAGCTCAGCCTAAACAGAAGAAACACATCAGCTATGACACGCTGGTGCTGGCATTAGGTTCCACTTCCAATGATTTTAATACGGAAGGTGTTGCCCAATACTGTCATTTTCTCGACAGCCGCCAGCAGGCCGATGTCTTTCAGCAGGATCTGCTACATCTTTATCTCAATGCTCAAAATCAGACCTCTTCGCGTGAGCTTAAAATTGCCATTATTGGAGCCGGTGCAACTGGTGTAGAACTGGCTGCCGAGCTGGTGATCGCCAAACAAAACTTTTTTAAATATGGTCTGAACAAGATCGATCCAAATAAAGTCAAAATCACTTTGATTGAAGCCGCTGACCGAATCTTACCTGCACTGTCTGAGAAAATGGCTGAACACACCATGGAGCAACTCGATCGTCTAGGTATTGAGGTATTAACCAGTCATAGGGTCGCTAAAGTCGATGAAGACCAGATTTATTTTGCAGATGGTTCAAGCCTCGAAGCAGAAATTAAAGTCTGGGCTGCTGGAATTAAAGCACCTGAAGTTCTGGCAAAACTTAAAGAGCTGGAAAAAGACAACATTAATCGCCTAAAAGTTTATGCAACTCTGCAAACTCTGTCAGACCCGGATATTTTCGTTTTTGGTGATTGTGCGCATTGTCAGCCTGAAGCAGATCAACCGGTTTTAGGCCCGCGTGCGCAAGTCGCCAGCCAGCAGGCCGCTTTTCTGGTCAGAGCCTTAAAAGCACGCATTAATGGTGAAAGCTATTTACCGATGTTCAAGTTTTCTGACAAAGGCTCATTAGTGTCTTTAAGTCAAAACAGTGCTGTCGGTGAATTATTGGGTCAGGTCAATGTTCAAGGCTTTGTCGCGAAATCCATGTATGTATCCCTGTACCGAATTCATCAGGCCACTATTCATGGCTATACCCATGCTGGCCTGTTAACTGCCAAAGACTTTGTTACACGAAAAATTGCACCCAAGCTGAAATTGCATTGAAATTGTAAATATTGTCCTCATATATGAAAAAATCGTCATTAAACATGTCAAATTGCATTTTTTTGCTATTTTTAGTCTACAAAAATACAATTTCACTTTATGATGTACCCTTAAAAAATTGAATGGATCAATTAATATGACTGCTATTGCAAATAACCTCGTGGTTTCTTTCCACTACACATTGACTAACGCAGAGGGTGAAACTCTCGACAAATCTCAAGGTGAACCACTTGCCTATTTGCACGGTGCAGGTAACATCATCCCTGGTTTAGAAAAAGCTTTAGAAGGCAAAACTGTTGGTGAAAAATTCACTGTAAATGTTCCTGCTGCTGAAGGCTATGGCGAATATAACCCAGAGCTAGTGCAAGAAGTGCCTAAACAAATGTTCCAAGGCGTAGACAACATCCAGGCAGGCATGCAGTTCCAAGCACAAACTGATGACGGCGTTCAAATCGTAACTGTTAAAGCAGTTGAAGGTGATAACGTAGTTGTTGATGCTAACTTCCCGCTTGCTGGTCAAGATTTAACTTTCGAAGTTGAAATCGTGTCTATCCGTGAACCTTCTCAAGAAGAACTTGATCACGGTCACGTACACGGTGCAGGTGGTCACCACCACTAAGACTTCCCGGTCTTTAGCACAAAAAGGCAAAGTGAAAACTTTGCCTTTTTTATTGCCTTAAGATTTTAAATATAAAAAAGCAGGACTACTGCCCTGCTTTTCATCATTAAAATCGCGAATCACTCAAATTACGCAATCATTAACGTTTGTTATAGATCTGCATTGCTGCTGGCAGATTTTGACGCATTGCTGCGATACGCTGACTGTTCGATGGGTGAGTAGACAGGAAAGTCGCGCCAGTGCTACCACCTTCAAGCTTGTTCATTTTTTCCCAAAGAGTAATCGCTGCATTCGGGTTATAGCCAGCACGCGCCATGAGAGTTAAACCGCCCTGATCAGCACGGCTTTCTAGGTTACGTGAGTAAGGCAAGCCGATACCAATCTGGCTACCCAATTGTGCTACTGCAGCACCACCTTGTCCTACGCCCGCTGCATTTAAACCAATACCCAATGCCAGATCAGTCAGGGCTTGTGCACCAAGTTTCTGTTTCGCGTGCTCTTCCAGGGCATGGACCATTTCATGACCCATAATGGCTGCGATCTCAGCATCGGTCAGATTCAACTTATTCACGATACCGGTATAGAACACCACTTTACCACCAGGTGCGACAAAAGCGTTGACCTGATCAGATTTTAGTACGGCTAACTGCCATTGGAATGCAGTACCCGTCTGGTTCAGCTGGTTGGCATAAGGTTTTAAACGGTTAAAAACAGCATTAATACGACTATATGTCGCTGAACTGGTATCCAGCTGGCCTTTCGCTTTAGCGTCTGCCACCATGGCATTGTAGCTTTGGCTGGCTGAAGCATTTAAAGTCGCAGTATCTGCACCTGCAATATCGGCAATAGTTGTACAACCAGACAAAGTAATGGCTGCGGCTGCACCCATACCTAACAAGAATTTATTTTTCATTATAGTGACTCCACCATAAGCAAAAGGTTAATTTACATTGTAAAAAATTATAAGTTAAAGGCCGGAGCAACTAAATGTACAATTACTTCATCTTGTTATATTTTATGTAATTTTAACCCCAATACTGTATCGTAAGCCAATAAATCAGACAGACAATATTTAAACCTAAATATAAATAACACAAAGGTTTAATTTTTTCTTCTAAAATTTCACTTTTACGCTTAAAAAATAGAAAAGCATTCTGTAACAAGATGACCGGTACCAATACACAGGCAATGATCACACTCAAGCCAATAAATGCACCGTAAATAATGTCAGGATCCCGAGTTTGGGCACGGATAATCAGCATCGCAATGGTCGGTGCGCCACCCATCGCGAATAACAAGGAATAGAACATCGTTCCCGAGATATTTTTATGCATCCTGCATACTCATATTTTATTTTGTTTTATTCTAGCAAGCGCCATGCCACTGCACAGCACTTGCCGTTAAGACTTTAGTCCTGAGTTTCAAAATTATTTCTTAGTCTTATATACCGTCATCGCTTCAGGCATCAGCTGTTGCAAGACTGCAATTCGGTCATCATTTGTTGGATGCGTAGATGTAAATTTATTCAGGACGCTATTGCCACGGCTGTCTTGCGCATTCATTTTTTGCCACAACGTAATCGCTGCATTCGGGTTATAGCCCGCTCGTGCCATTAGCATGAGCCCGCCTTTATCGGCACGGCTTTCCAGATTACGTGAGAATGGCAAGCCCACACCAAATTGAGCACCCATATCCAGCAGTAGCCCACCATAACCACCAGCGGACTGCCCGACATACTTGCTACCGATACTTACTGCCAAATCGGTAAGTGCTTGCGCTCCTACCTTATTTTTAGAATGTTCCTCAAGCGCGTGCACCATTTCATGTCCCATGATGGCAGCAACTTCATCGTCTGTAAGTTTTAGTGTGTCGACAATACCCGTATAGAACACCACCTTGCCACCTGGTGCGACATAGGCATTAATCTCGTTAGATTTGATCACAGCCACTTGCCAGTCAAACTTCTGCCCAGTCTGATTCAGTTGATCCGCATACGGCTTCATTTTCAGGAAAACCCGATTTACTTTTTTATAGGTGGCAGAAGTCGTATCCAGAATCTGTTTCTGCTTGGCCTCTGTCAGCATCTGATTATAGCTTTGTGCTGCACTCAGATTTAATGTAGCTGAATCAGCTCCCATCAGATCTGCAACCGTAGTACACCCCGTTAATGTGGTCGCGATAACCATCCCCGCCAATAAATTTTTATATTTCATAACCTTCTCAAATATATAAGGTCAAAACATCATAAAGAATCCGAACAGGTTTTCAATCATTTTTATAAGCTCGCTCAAATAAAAAACCCTGTGAAATCACAGGGTTTTTTATCATTTTCAGCTTAAAGAATTAAGCATCAAACGGGTGGCGAAGAATAATGGTTTCTTCACGGTCTGGACCAGTTGAAATGATGTCGATTGGACATTCAATCAATTGTTCAAGACGTTTCACATAGTTAATTGCCGCTTGTGGCAATTGATCTAGTGATTTCGCACCGAAAGTAGATTCTTTCCAGCCTGGCATAGTCTCGTAAATTGGTTTTAAAGTTTCAAATGCAAGCGCATCAGAAGAACCAACACAGCCAGAATCAGCAGCTTCGTAACCTACACAGATTTTCACTTCTTCCAAACCGTCAAGAACGTCAAGTTTAGTCAAGCAAATACCAGACAGTGAGTTCACTTCTACTGAACGACGCAGGATTTCAGCATCGAACCAGCCACAACGACGTTGACGGCCAGTAGACGCACCAAATTCTGAACCTACAGTACCCAGGTGTTTACCAATTGCATCACCTGTATCTGTTGCAGCGTCATACACCAACTCAGTTGGGAATGGACCTGAACCTACACGAGTAGTATACGCTTTAGTAATACCAAGAACGTAGTCAAGGTGTAATGGACCAAGACCTGAACCTGAACTTACGCCACCAGCAGTCGTGTTTGAAGAAGTCACGTACGGATATGTACCGTGGTCAACGTCAAGCAATGAACCTTGCGCACCTTCGAACATGATTTTCTTGCCAGCTTTACGGTAAGCGTGAAGTTCACCAGTCACGTCCATGACCATAGGCTCGATCACTTTGCGCCATTCGTCGCAAAGCGCAAGTACGTCTTCAACTTTAACTGCTTCAACACCGAAGAATTGAGTCAATTGGAAGTTGTGGTATTCAAGCAATTCTTCAAGCTGAGCTTTCAGATGTTCGCCACCACGTACCAGGTCAGCAACACGGATTGCACGACGTGCCACTTTATCTTCATAAGCAGGCCCGATCCCACGACCAGTTGTACCGATTTTCGCATTACCACGTTTTTTCTCACGAGCTTGGTCAAGTGCGATGTGGTGCGGAAGAATCAATGGACAGTTTGGAGAAATGCGTAGACGTTCACGTACTGGCACGCCTTCTTTTTCAAGAATATCCATCTCTTTGATGAGCGCTTCAGGTGAAAGAACCACACCATTACCAATTAAGCACAATACGTTTTCACGTAAAATACCTGATGGAATGAGGTGTAATACAGTTTTCTTACCACCAACCACGAGAGTATGACCTGCGTTATGTCCGCCTTGATAACGAACTACTGCAGCCGCTTGATCTGTGAGCAGGTCGACGATCTTACCCTTACCTTCGTCGCCCCATTGGGTACCAAGTACCACAACATTCTTGCCCATAATAGCCTCATTACATCATGCTGTTAAAGTTGAAAGTCCCACTCAGCGACATGAACACTGAGTAAAACAATTAAAGCGATTAAATCGTTTTGATGGTCCACTCACCGTCCACATTCACCAGCTGGTGAGTTGCATACGGTACCGAGTTTAAATCATCATTACCTAATAACTGAATTACACTTAAGCCTTGTGCACGGGTTGCCTGAATCGCATTTAACAGCGCAGCATCTGTACCCTTAGGTGCTACCACAACTTTAGCTGTAGCAAACTTGCCTGCACTTAAAGCATATAAGTCACAAGAGAAACCGGTTGCCGGACGTGCACGACCAAAATGCTCACCAATGCCATCATAACGGCCACCTTGTGCCAGTGCCGCAGCACGGTTTGGTGCATAAACTGCATACATCAGGCCGGTGTGATAATGGTATGAACGTAACTCGACGACATCAATCCCAATATGCAGATTCGGCCAGCGCACCTGAACTTCATTTTTGGTGGTTTGCAGTGCATCAAATGCCTGTCTGAAGGCTGGATTTTCTAATACTTCAGCACTTAAATTCGTTTTTAAGGCATCCAGATCACTTGCAAAGCGGCCAAGCGTATAGAAGTCTGAACCAAACTTAAGATTTGCAGTAAATTCAGCTAATTCTGGCAACGCTTTACGTTGATAAAGATCAGACAATTGGCGTTCGGTTGCCTTACTTAAACCCGCTTGTGCAATCAGACTACGGAACAGCCCCACATGACCTAAATCAAGGTGGATACCGTCGGCCAGACCTGCTTCCTGAATCAGGCTGATCATCAAGTCAACCATTTCCACGTCAGCGTCAATGCTGTCTGAACCAAATAATTCTGCACCTAACTGCAATGGTGCACGTGTGGTATTAAATCCTTGAGGTTTCGTATGTAAAACCGTACCCGCATAACAATAACGAGCCACACCTTCCACTGGATGTACATGCGCATCGATACGAGCCACTTGTGGTGTCATATCGGCACGCACACCAAGCAAACGGCCAGACAACTGGTCGATCACTTTAAAAGTGGCTAAGTCTAAATCCTGATTCGATTCTGAGAGAGAAGATAGAGATTCAATGTATTCAATAAATGGCGTGTACACCAGCTGATAACCTCGAGATGCGAGGAAATCCAGTGATTGACGGCGCAGGCTTTCGATGACTTGCGCTTGTTCTGGTAATACATCAGCTACACCATCAGGTAATAACCATGTCTCTGAAATGGGCATGTTGTAAACCTAAATTCTTGTCAGCGCGGAATAAACCGCATAAAAAAATCGGGAGCACACCCGATTTCTCCTAGTCTAGCACGATCGTTTAGGCTGTGCATCGCAATTTTGATAATTTTCTCTGACTGAACAAAGGACTTAGATAGATAAACCAAACCATCTCCCTCTTATCAAGAGAAAATAGGCTGAATAAAATTTAACAACCAACATATCAACTTGATTTTCTAATATATTTCCCCAACCAAAACAATGACGAAAAACTTATTCTTGATTCAATCCTCATCTATCCAAGGGTAAGAATTTATAAAATATCAGTACTAGATGCTTAAAAATAATCCTATACAAAAACCTAATGTGCAGACTTAAATGACCAAGAAAACAGCATCATTCTGGTAGAGTTTAAAGGCACTGCAAAGACTCCTATATTTCTTATAAACTTTCTTTCTCCTTCTAGAATAAAACCCGATCATCTCATGCCTCCCTTCCAGCCACGTATTACGCCTTCTGATGCTACTCCTCTGAGTGAATTCTAGCGTGGTGTGAAAGACTGCATACCTTTATTATTAATTAGGTGTAATTCCTCTCGCGCTGGTCTTGGGCGCAACAGCAGCACAAAAAGATTTTAGCCTGCTTGAGGTTCCCTTGCTGACCGGGTTGAACTTTGCTGGCGGTTCCGAGTTTGCAGTTTTAGAAGCCTGGACTGATCCACCGCATCTGCTTACCTTAATCTTTATTAGTTTTCTCATTAACAGCCGCTATATTCTGCTCGGTGCCAGTTTAGTACCTTATTTAAGACATCTTCCAAATCGAAAAGTCTTTCCGGCATTATTCTTTATGGTCGATGAAAACTGGGCCTTAAGCCTGACCGATGCACAGCGTCGACTGGCACAGTTTGGTTATCGATATGCTTTTAGTCTGCCTTATTATGCCGGGCTATGTATTGTTCTTTATCTGGCATGGGTCGGGTTTACGACGCTCGGTGCACTGCTTGGACCTATGCTAGTAGACATTAACCGTTTTGGTTTTGATATGGCTTTCCCCGCCATTATGCTGGTCTTACTGAAAGGTATGTGGAAAGGCTTTATTGAAGCCAGACCTTGGCTAATCAGTTGTATTTGTGCTGCACTGGCTTATAGCTATCTACCGGGAAACTGGTATGTGCTGATTGGTGCGCTTGCAGGCATTGCCTCTGCCTTCTGGCTCATTCAGGAGAATGAAGCATGATCCAGATGAGCACTTTTATCGCCATCTTATTGGTGGCGCTAACGACTTACTGCACTCGGATACTTGGCTATGTCCTACTCAAAAATAAAACTTTGAGCAAACGTCAGCGTAAAATTCTGGAAGTGATTCCGGGTTGTGTACTGATTTCGATGATCACCCCATATTTTTTACGAGATGATCCAGCTGATCTGATCGCTATAATGGTGACACTATTCGTTGCATCACGCTTTGGCATGCTGCCGACCATTTTGATTAGCATGCCCTCGGCAGTTATTTTAAGAACGTTACTGGTTTAAATCCTTTATATAAGGCTAGGCCAGCATAAAAAGGTCTTATGACTTTGGTTCTACTACTTTAGCGAGCAGATTTACCAGTTCTGCATTTTGCAGTTCAACTTTTTGCAGTTTGGCTGTAGTCTGATCCAGTACTTCCTGCTGCACATGCATCTTTTTCGCCAGATCCTGCATAATTTCCAAGGTCTTTTTTAAATTTTCTTCCAGATGTGCCACTTTTTCCTCAACTGGCACGCCTTCCACATTTTGTGAACTCTCATTATTATTAAATTGCAGCCAGATCAAAAAAATCACAGCCAAGGTCAGTAATATAATAAATCCCCAGATCAATATCATGTGCTTGCTCTTATTCCATTTAATTATCTTTATCTTAACGAAAAAATATCCAGATCACAGAAATATTCGGCATAAATCCAGAGCTTTTCGATCAATTACGTTCAAGTTCTTATTCATTTTCTTCTAATTTTTTAATTTTGCATAAAAAAGCACCCTATTTAGGATGCTTTCAAAATAGCTTAATCTGTATAAAAGGATTCACAGAGATCCAGCAAACGGTTGGCATAACCCCATTCATTATCATACCAGGCAAATACTTTAGCCTGATGCCCCACTACCAGGGTTTGGGTCAGATCCACAATCAATGAATAAGGCGAATGATTAAAATCGCTAGAGACCAAAGGCTCATCTGTCACAGACATGATTTCAGCAAAATCCTGACGTGCAGCGTTAATTAATACTTCATTTAACTGATGATCAGTAATGGGTGACTGAGAAATAAAAGTCAGATCAATTGCTGCGACATTAATGGTTGGCACGCGAATCGAATAACCATCAATCCGGTTCTCCATCTTCGGCATTACGCGTTTTAAAGCACCCAAAGCTGAAGATGTGGTTGGAATAATATTTTGCCCGGAAGCACGGGCACGTCTTAAATCACGATGGGCATGATCCAGTACTGACTGATCCGCAGTCACCGCATGAATTTCAGTCATCAGTGCAGTCTCAATCCCAAAGGCATCATCAATGATTTTGACTAGCGGTACCAATGCCTGCGTAGTACAAGACACGCTAGAAATAATCTGGTCACTTTCTTTGACATCACGATGGTTGACGCCATAGACAATTGCAGCATCCACCGTATCAAACGGTGCAGCGCCGATAATCACCCGTTTTGCCCCGGCAGTAATATGCTGAGTCGCAGCCTCACGCGAACGGAATAAGCCGGTACATTCCAATACCACATCAATATTCAGTTCATGCCATGGCATTTCCACCGGATTCGCCTGTCTTAACACCTGAACTTTCTGATAAGCATCGCGATAAGTGACATGCAGGTAGGCATACTCATCTTCATAAGTCAGATCAACCTGCCCCGGGAAACGGCCATGAGTAGAATCATATTTAAATAAATGCAATAAGGTTTCAACGTCGGCAACGTCATTAATGGCAACGATGTCAAAATTAAAATCTTTCGGATTTTCAAACCATGCACGCAACACATTGCGTCCGATTCGTCCAAAACCATTAATTGCGATACGTTGCATCGACGTTCCCTACTGCGGCATAAAACTTTGTGCGCCTATATTAATGGAATTATCCAGCTGACTGATAACTATTCAGCTAAATCCACTAAAAATTACACAGAATGTCCAATATTTCATCGAAAAATTCATGCTTTGCTTGAAGTAATCCAGTCTTTCTATCAGCGAGAATTAAGATAAATTGCTGTAATGACAATAGCTTTTGATTTTGCAGGGCATTTTTCTGATTTTTCTAATATTCATTCCTTATAGTTTTATGATCTATAAATATGAAAATCATTGGTTGAACAGGCATTTTCCGTTATAATTTGGCGTTTTTAAATATTTAAGCCCCGCATTGCAGCAGAGAACCAACCTTCTTGTCAGACTGTGATGTTTTTAGCCAAATCGGAAATTATGGAGTGACTTGGTTGTGAGTACTCGTTTTATGACATCAGCTGAAATTCGCGAAGCTTTTTTAAGCTACTTTGAATCGCAAGGGCATACACGTGTCGCGTCGAGTTCTCTGGTTCCTGCCAACGACCCAACATTATTGTTTACCAATGCTGGTATGAACCAGTTTAAAGACTGCTTCCTGGGTCTGGAAAAACGTGACTACGTTCGTGCAACATCTTCACAAAAATGTGTACGTGCAGGTGGTAAACACAACGACTTAGATAACGTTGGCTACACAGCTCGTCACCACACATTCTTTGAAATGCTGGGTAACTTCTCGTTTGGTGATTACTTCAAACGTGATGCGATTAAATTTGCTTGGGAATTTCTGACCGGCGACAAATGGCTGGCACTGCCTAAAGACAAATTGTACGTAACTGTGTATCACACTGATGACGAAGCGTTTGATATCTGGAATAAAGAAGTTGGTCTAGATGCCAGCCGTATTATCCGCATTGGTGATAACAAAGGCGAAAAATACGCATCAGACAATTTCTGGGCAATGGGCGATACTGGTCCTTGTGGTCCATGTTCTGAAATCTTCTATGATCACGGTGAGCACATTTGGGGTGGCCTGCCTGGTACACCTGAAGAAGATGGCGACCGTTTCATCGAAATCTGGAACAACGTATTCATGCAGTTCAACCGTACTGCGGATGGCGTCCTGCACCCTCTTCCAGCACCTTCTGTTGATACCGGTATGGGCCTTGAGCGTATTTCTGCGGTTCTGCAACATGTCAACTCTAACTATGAAATCGACCTGTTCCAAAACCTGTTAAAAGCTGCTACTGAAATTATCGGTCTAGATACTTCAGATATTGAAGCGAAAGCACAAGCTGAAAACAAACCGGTTGAATACCCTGCTTCACTTAAAGTTGTGGCTGACCATGCACGTTCATGCTGCTTCCTGATTGCGGATGGTGTGAACCCTTCGAATGAAGGTCGTGGTTATGTACTGCGTCGTATCATCCGCCGTGCAGTTCGTCACGGTAACAAACTGGGTGCGACTGGTTCATTCTTCCACAAAATGCTTCAGCCTTTAATTGATGTAATGGGTGCTGCTTATCCAGAGCTTGAAGCAAACAAAACACGTATCGAAGCTGCATTGCTGAAAGAAGAAGAACAATTCGCGAAAACACTTGAGCAAGGTCTGAAATTGCTTGAAGGCGAATTGGCAAACCTGAAAGGTTCTGTGATTCCAGGTGAAATCGTATTCAAACTTTATGATACTTACGGCTTCCCAACTGACCTTACAGCAGATATCGCACGTGAACGTGATTTAACGATTGACGAAGCTGGCTTTGAAAAAGAAATGGCTGCACAACGTCAACGCGCACGTGATGCCGGTAAATTCGCAATCGACTATAACAGCGTTGTTAAAGTTGAAGGCGAAACTCAGTTTGAAGGTTATGACGCGACAGCAGGTCAAGGTCAAATCATCGCAATCTACAAAGATGGCGAACAGGTTGACGAAGTGGTTGAAGGCGACGAAGCATTAATCGTTCTTAACCAGACTCCTTTCTATGCAGAAAGCGGTGGTCAAATCGGTGATACAGGACTCTTCAAAAACGATACCGGTATTTTCGAAGTTCAAGATACCAAAAAATCTGGTGGTGCATTCGTTCACCAAGGTATCGTGACTATGGGTAACTTGAAAGTTACTCAAAACGTGGAAGCAACGGTTAAAGCCGACATTCGTGCCGCAACTGCACGTAACCACTCTGCAACTCACTTGCTACACGCTGCCCTACGTCAAATCCTGGGTTCACACGTACAACAAAAAGGTTCATTGGTTGCGTCTGACGTATTACGTTTCGACTTTGCTAACGATCAGCCTGTAACGTTTGAGCAACTGCAAGAAATTGAACGTCTGGTAAATGCCGAAGTGATTGCCAACACGCCTGTTACCACTGAACTGCTCGACATCGAATCTGCGAAAGCCAAAGGTGCGATGATGCTGTTCGGTGAGAAATACGGTGAAGAAGTTCGCGTATTGTCTATGGGTTCAGTGATTGACGAAAAAAACTTCTCAATCGAGCTGTGTGGCGGTATTCACGTGAAACATACAGGTGACATCGGTCTGTTCAAAATCACTTCTGAAGGTGGTGTCGCAGCAGGTGTACGTCGTATTGAAGCCGTAACCGGTACTAAAGCGGTTGAAGCCGTACAGAAAGTCGATCGTGATGTTCAATATATCAATGGTTTGTTAAAAGCACAGAACCATCAAACAGTCGAAAAAGTTGAAGCTGTGGTGGACACTGCGCATCAATTGCAAAAACAGATTGAACAGCTGAATCAAAAATTGGCAAGCCTACAAGCCGGTGAACTTTTAAGCCAGGTTCAAGAGCTTGCTGGTCGTAAAACATTAATCACGACTGTTCAGGGTATGGATGCGAAAGCACTACGTAACCTGCACGATGGTGTGAAATCAAAATTAGAAAATGCAGTCATTGTTCTTGCAGGTGTAGAGGGTGACAAGGTTAGCTTGATTGCATCTGTAGCTAAAGACTTTACTGCTTCTATTAAAGCGGGTGACATCATCAAACACTTGGCAACTGAGCTAGGTGGTAAAGGTGGTGGTAAACCTGACTTGGCACAAGGTGGCGCGCCACTTAACGAGAAGTTTGCTCCAGTGATGGCTGATTTAGCAGCTTGGCTTGAAGCAAAATAAAAACTTCATTTTGTGTAACTGACCCTGATCGGAAAATCAGGGTCATGGTTTATATGGAACAACTATGGCATTAATCGTTCAAAAATATGGCGGTACCTCAATGGGTACTCCCGAGCGCATTCTCAATGTTGCTCGTCGTGTGAAGCGCTGGCATGACCATGGCCACAAGATGGTTGTAGTCGTATCTGCTATGAGTGGTGAAACCAACCGCTTGCTTGCTCTCGCGAAAGCCATTACCGAAACCCCTGACCCACGTGAACTTGACCAAATGGTTTCTACGGGTGAACAGGTAACGATTTCCATGTTAGCTATGGCGCTGAATTCAATTGGCGTTGAAGCTAAATCTTTAACTGGTCGCCAGGTTGGTATTAAAACTGACAGTGCATTCACCAAAGCACGTATCGAATCTATTGATACCGATGTATTGACTGAAAACCTGGATGCAGGCCGCGTGATTGTGGTGGCTGGTTTCCAAGGCTTTGATGCTGATGGCAATACCACAACTTTAGGCCGTGGTGGTTCTGATACTTCAGGTGTCGCACTTGCTGCAGCGCTTAAAGCGGATGAATGTCAGATTTACACAGACGTTGATGGCGTATATACGACTGACCCTCGTGTTGCGCCTAAAGCGAAAAAAGTAGACCGTATCTCTTTCGAAGAAATGCTGGAAATGGCATCTTTAGGTTCTAAAGTTCTTCAAATTCGCTCTGTAGAATTTGCAGGCAAGTACCAAGTGCCTTTACGCGTACTCTCAAGCTTCGATAATGACAATGATGGCGCATTTGACGAAGACTTCAAAAACAACGTCGGAACTCTTATTACTACTGAACTGGAAGACAACATGGAACAGCCAATTATCTCTGGTATCGCGTTCAACCGCGACGAAGCTAAACTGACTATTCTGGGTGTTCCAGATGAGCCAGGTATTGCATCTAAAATTCTTAAACCAATTGGTGATGCCAATATCGAAGTGGATATGATTATCCAGAACGTTGAAGAAGATGGTACAACTGATTTCACGTTTACTGTAAACCGCGGTGAACTCGCTAAAGCCAAAAAAATCCTTGAAGAAACTGCTCAAGCGATTGGCGCACGTGAAGTTGCAACTCGTGATGACATCGTAAAAGTGTCTATCGTAGGTGTAGGTATGCGTTCTCACGCTGGTGTAGCGAGCAAAATGTTCACTGCCCTTGCTGATGAAGGCATCAACATCCTGATGATTTCTACTTCTGAAATCAAGATTTCAGTAATTATCGAAGAGAATTATCTTGAGCTTGCAGTTCGCTCACTTCACACTGCGTTTGGTTTAGACCGTGAACATGGTGAATCTAGCGCACGCGCTTAAGAGAACTACAAAATACCGTCATTGTCTGACAGTATTTCATTAAATCTCTACAAAAATGCAGGGCCACTATAGTTTTTTTTATAGTGGCTCTGTTATATTAAGCCTAAGGATTTTCAACAATCTGGATAGTTAACCTCTTCATTTCATGGACAGGACTTTCTATTCAAACTTTAATTATATAATTTTAGGTTGTGTTTTTTTATTACATTCAATAGATTGCAGGTTTTGCATTTTGCAAGGAGAGAAACATGCTGATTTTGACTCGACGCGTCGGGGAAACTTTAATGATCGGAGACCAAGTCAGCGTGACTGTACTTGGCGTAAAAGGCAACCAGGTTCGTATTGGGGTAAATGCTCCGAAAGAAGTCTCTGTACACCGTGAAGAGATTTACCAGCGTATCCAGCATGAACGTGCAATGCATGAACATCTTCAGCATATTGACCAGGATTATCAGCCTTCTTCTTATGAAGATGATAACCAGACACAAAATAACTTTAACCGTTAATTTTGTATGAATATAAAAGCGGCTTTTAAGCCGCTTTTAATTTGTCTAATTTTCAACTGCATAGCAAAATAATCAGACTTTATCCTGCCTGCTGCTGATCAAGCAACGCTGCCAGCACTTTTTTCACCGGTCCGAAACTACGACGGTGCTCATCAATCACCCCGTGTAAGGCAATCGCTTCAAAATGTGCTTTGGTCGGATAACCCTTATGCTTGGCAAAGCCAAATTGTGGATACTTCTGATCCATCTCTACCATCTGGCGATCCCGGGTCACTTTTGCCAGAATACTGGCTGCCGAGATTTCAGGATGCAGAGCATCCCCACCTACAACCGCATCACAGCTCATCGCAAGACCCTGAGGAATCTTGTTGCCATCGACCAGTACATGTTCCGGCTGAATGCTTAATGCTTCCACAGCGCGGCGCATTGCCAGCAAAGAGGCCTGCAAAATATTATGCTCGTCGATTTCTGCCGCAGAGGCTTCAGCGATGGCCCAAGCCAGTGCTTTTTCCTGAATCTCAATAAAAAGTTTTTCGCGCTTCTTCTCGCTTAGCTTCTTGGAATCATTTAAGCCCTCAATCGGGTTATTCGGATCCAATATCACAGCCGCAGCGACCACCGATCCTACTAATGGCCCACGCCCTGCTTCATCTACACCAGCAATATTCATTTTATTTCCCATAAAAAATAGGCTGAACCAGTCAGCCTATTCAAATTTGATTTTGACTTAGTTTACCGCTTCAGCCACGCAAGCGTTAATAGTATTTGCAACGACATTGCCTACAATAGTTGCACGTGCTGCTGGGTCAATTGCTGCAGTCGCCAAATCTACCGCAGTCACGTTTTGTGGTGCCTTTTCACTCACGCAACCACAAATTTCAGACTGGATATTCTGTTTTTGTGTTTCTGTCATTAAACGTGTTGCAGTTTGCCAAGCCGGAATATTATTTAGTTCAGTAACACATTTTGCATTGATGGCAATTTTAATGGCTGCAGAACCGAGTTGCTGACCTGTACTTGCTTGAGTTGGGGTGCCTGTACCTTGGGGTGCTACGCAGGCAGAAAGAACAAGTGCTAATGGAGCAACAACAGCCAATAATTTTTTCACGGATTTTATCCTTTTTTCAACTTTTAAAATATGCAGCTATTGTGCCGAAGTTTATCGCAATAAGAAATCTAAAAATGCGCCATGATGTCTAATCTGCGCACAGCCAGATTCACAGCCATCACAGAAAGAAGACTCACTATTAATTTAAGGGTAAGGCCTGAATAAGCCAGCACCCAAAAATCCTTAATTGATAAACTCGCCCATACAGCCTTTTAAGCTATTGGCAATTGCTTTACGGGTCAGCTCTTTTTTAGTTTCTTCATCAACGGTTGCTTTTAACAGGGTTTTAGCCGGAACACCTTCCAAGGCATGCTCACCTACACAGCCACATACTTTTTGCTGTAAATGCTGTTTATTGGCTTCAGCCATGAAATAAGTACCCATTTTCCAGACTTTGGAATCTTTCAGCTCTTGGCCACACTGATATTCAATCACAGGTTTCAGGGCTTTCTGAGTCATTGAGGTATCTGCACAAGCAGGATTGATTAAGCTAACAGCCAGAACAGGCCACAGGAATTTTAATTTCATCTTTGGTTCACAGATCAGATTAAATAAAAAGGCAGAGCGAACTCCACCCTCTTTGGGCTAACAAATTTACTGGAATGATATTTTAAACGAGTGCCTGAATCAGGCTGATCCATTTCTGTTTTTCAGCATCAGAAATAAATGAAGCTTCAAAAGAATTGATCGCCAGCTGTTTTAGCTCATCATTGCTTAGGTCCAAAGCTTCAGCAATGGCAATGAAATTGTCATTCATATAACCACCGAAATACGATGGATCATCTGAATTCACCGTGACATGCACGCCCTGCTGCAACAGGCGACGGATATTATGCTGCTGCATATCATCTACCACACACAGTTTCAGGTTTGAAAGTGGACATACTGTAAGCGGCATCTTCTCTGCAATCAAACGCTGCATCAATTCTGGATCTTCCTCAGAACGTACCCCATGATCAATACGGTTTACTTTTAATAAATCCAAAGCTTCCCAGACATATTCTGCCGGACCTTCTTCACCCGCATGTGCAACCACCAGAAAACCGGCTTCACGCGCTTTGGCAAAGACACGTTCAAACTTAGATGGTGGATGCCCGACTTCACTTGAATCCAGCCCTACTCCAATGATTTGATCTTTATAAGGCAGTGCTTGCTCTAATGTCTCAAATGCCGCTTCTTCACTAAGATGACGCAGGAAACACATGATCAGATGTGAAGTAATGCCTAATTTAGCTTTCGCATCATCGCAGGCTTTCTGCAAGCCATTAATCACGGTTTCAAAGGCAATGCCACGATCAGTATGCGTTTGCGGATCAAAGAACATTTCAGTATGCACGACATTGTCATCTGCGCATTTTTCAAAATACGCCCAGGCCAGATCATAAAAGTCCTGTTCATGAATCAGAACATTGGCGCCCGCGTAGTAGATATCTAGGAAAGATTGCAGATTATGGAAATTATAAGCCTGCTTTACTTCCTCAACCGATTTATAAGGAATGCTAATTTCATTACGCTGTGCAATTGCAAACATTAACTCAGGTTCAAAGGTACCTTCGATATGCACATGCAGCTCAGCCTTTGGCAAGGCCTGAATCAATTCAAGACGGTTCATCGCTACTCCTGATTAAACCTGAGAAAAATAAAAAAGGGTGCAAACTGAGTTTACACCCTTTTGATATTCGACAAAAATTAGCCGCCAAACATCCAGAACTTCAATGCCCACAGTACTGCGATGATCCATACCATGTATGGAACAGTTTTCGCTTTACCTGTCAACAGTTTAATCAGCGCATAGCTGATAAAACCCATTGCGATACCATCTGCAATTGAATACGTAAATGGCATGAATACAATGGTCAGGAATGCCGGAACCGCTTCAGTAATATCATCCCATTCAATATGGACAATACCCTGAATCATCAATACACCGACAAATAGCAATGCTGGTGCAGTTGCAAAGCCTGGTACAGATTGAGCCAATGGAGCCAGGAACAGGCAGGCAATGAACAGCAAGCCAACCACAACTGCAGTCAGACCGGTACGACCACCTGCTGCAACACCCGCTGATGACTCAATATAAGGTGTAGTTGAAGAAGTACCCAAAGCAGCACCTGCAACAATCGCAGAAGAATCGGCAAATAATGCTTTTTTCAGACGCGGCAATTTACCATCTTTTAACAAACCTGCACGATGTGAAACACCTACTAGCGTACCAGTAGAGTCAAACAGATCGACCAAGAAGAATACGAAGATCACACCGATCAGGCTGGCTGTAAACAGACCTTGAAAGTCCATTTGCAGGAAGGTTGGTGCCAGTGAAGGAATTTGACCCACTACACCTTGGAACTGGTTATAACCTAAAGCAGTAGAAATCGCAGTGATTACCAAAATACTGATAATGATCGCACCACGTACTTTGAAGTGATGCATTACCACCACTAACAGGAAGCCAAGTAGCGCAAGCATAACAGTTGGCTGTTTCAAATCACCCAGACCCACCAAGGTCGCTTGATTATCCACAATGATGCCAGCATTTTTCAGTGCAACCAGGGCCAGGAACAGGCCAATACCACCGCCAATCGCCAGTTTGAGTGACATTGGAATGGCATTGACAATCGCCTCACGTATTTTGAACATACTGATGGCAATGAAGACCAGACCAGATACAAATACTGCACCTAATGCAGTTTGCCAAGGCACACCCATTCCCAGACAGACTGAGTAGGTAAAGAAGGCATTCAGGCCCATACCCGGTGCAAGTGCGATTGGATAATTGGCAATTAGCCCCATCACCAGACAGCCAATTGCGGCTGCAAGACAGGTGGCTACAAAGACAGCCCCATGATCCATCCCGGTTTCGGATAAAATCATCGGATTAACAATAATGATGTAACACATTGTCAGGAACGTGGTTACACCTGCCAGAACTTCTGTACGGAAACTGGTTTTGTTTTCACTCAGTTTGAACAGACGTTCCAGCATATTTTCTGAAGATGGATTAGGAGTCGTCATGACCTAGCCCCTATTGAGTAAACTTTATGCTTTAAGCATGCCGCCGAATCCAGGAAATTTTATAGAAAACTTCATGAATTTTAAGGATCTGTTAGCAACGAATATGCCAGCTTCGCCATTTAGCGGGTCAAAATGTTTCAATAGCGAACAGTAAGAAAACTGCGCTAGAAAAACTCAAAAAACAATCTAAACAAAAAAGCTGCATAACCCCTATGCAGCTTTTTCATCATTAGAATCAAATACTTAATTTAAGTAAATTTGATCTAACTTTATCTTTTGCAAATTATAACACATTGATTTCTGATTGCTTCTTAGAATTTATATTTTATTAAAAATTAATATAATCTAGTTCTACTATTATTAAATTTTCTTTTATTTATTATAATTTTATTTTTATCTTTTTACCTGTTTCCCTAATCAAAGAGCTTAGTACAAATCTATTAAGGTCGGGGCCGATTTGCATTCAGCAATTTAGTTGAATGTTGTACTTCTTTCAGAATCTGATGAAGCTCTTCATGTTTTCTTGTTTCGGCCTGTTGGTGAACACAATAACCGAGTAAACCCACCATCAGCACAAAAATAGGAATTGTATAAATTTTCATTTTTGTAGTTGAGTTATGTAACAGCATTGAAATTATGCTAACAAAATAACAATAAAATTGTGACATAGTTTACAAATAACCCGATAAAATGCAGTTTTTTCAAATATTTAGGGTCTTTTCATTCTTCGTTTTTTTATACTTCTTATTCAATTAATCATAATTTTCTGAGCCATATTTTTTTATTTTTTAGTCATTTTTTGAATATTAAAAGAAATTAATTGATTGATTCTATTTTTTATTTTTTTAGAAATTTGTCTTTACTATATAAATTTATCGAGTGAAAAATATCTTTTAAAGCTCCCTATAGCTTTCATTATTTTATTTAGCTTTTCTTCTAAAAAATTTATCCATTTCCTGTTAAAAATTCTTCTAAATAAATGATATTTTGGAAGTTCCTTCCTTTTTTTTAATTTTTATTCAATTCAATATTGCTAAACTTAAATTCACCCAAGACTTTTAAGAAAATTTCTTCATTCAGCCTTGGGTAAATCTTTTACCTTAAGCAGCTAGCTGCTCATCACGTCTAAATACCAACTCACCTTTTAATGAACTTTCAGCATCAAAATAATACCCATCGGTATTAAAGGCTTTTAAGTCTTCAGTTCGTTTGATCTTGTTTTCAATGATAAAGCGCGCCATTAATCCACGAGCTTTCTTGGCATAGAAGCTGATGACTTTATATTTGCCATTTTTCTGATCTAAAAATACCGGCTTGATGATTTCAGCCTGAATTTTGCTTTCTTTCACTGCCTTGTAATATTCATCAGAGGCAATATTGACCAGAATTTCAGACTCTGCTGCTGCCAGATCATGATTGATCAGGTCAGTAATGGTTTGTCCCCAGAACTCATAGAGATGAGCACCACGTGGGTTAGTCAATTTGGTTCCCATCTCCAGACGGTAAGGCATCATCAGATCCAGCGGACGCAATAAGCCATATAGGCCGGATAACATACGCAGATGGTTCTGTGCGTAATGAATCTGATCCTGCTTTAACTGGTAAGCATCCAGACCGGTATAAACGTCCCCTTTAAAGGCAAAGATTGCCTGACGAGCATTGGAAAAATCAAAATCTGGCTGCCAGTCTCTAAAGCGTTCCGCATTCAGATTGGCAATTTTTTCACTGACGCTCATTAAGCTGGCAATTTCAGTTGCGGATAACTGGCGGGCAACTTCTATCAATTCCTGGGAATGTTCCAGCAATCTTGCCTGAGTAAATTGATCGGTAGGTAAAGGTGTTTCGTAATCTAAAGTCTTGGCTGGTGAAATTAAAGCAAGCATAGCAACCTGGTTAAAAAATGATTAATCAAACTATATCAGTAGACTTATTTTAATTCCAATTCATGTTTTTATTTATCATAATCGTTAAAATAGAAAATTCTCCTGCAATTTATCGGTTTTCTATGTCCGAACCAATCTTCCTCCAAGGCCCTGCTGGCCAACTTGAGGTTTTTGTGGATTATCCTCAGGGTGAAGTGAAAGGATTCGCGATTGTTTGTCATCCCCATCCATTACAAGGTGGCACACCACAACATAAGGTTCCGGTGTTACTGGCACAAATGTTTTTAGAGCGTGGTTGTGTTGTCTATCGTCCAAGTTTCCGTGGTTCTGGTCAAAGTGCCGGTCTGCATGATGAAGGCTTTGGTGAAACGGATGATATACTTGAAGTCATTAAATATGCGCGTCGCCAACATATTGGCCTGCCTTTCTTTGCAGGCGGTTTCAGTTTTGGCGCACATGTCATGGCCAAGTGTTACGCTGCCCTGCCCGTTGAACTGCAACCTTCAAAAGTGATTTTGTGTGGCCTACCGACTGCGACCGTAGCTGGCCTACGTCACTATGTTACTCCACAGATCAAAGGTGATATTTTATTTATCCATGGTGAAGCGGATGATGTCACGCTTTTATCCGACATGATTGAATGGGCCAAGCCTCAACGTCATCTGGTCACGATCTTGCCTGGCGCAAATCATTTCTTTACCGGTTATTTAAAACAGCTTCGGATTGCGATGAGCCGTTTCCTCGCATTAAGCTGATCAAAAAAAACCTCATCGAATGATGAGGTTTTTTTATTCAGAAATAAAATCTTTAGCATGAATTTCATAAATTACAGCCCGATATTTAGGTTTATCTAGGTGGTTGGTAATTTTTCCACCTACACGTTCTGCAATTTTTCGGCTAGCCCAGTTTTCTTCGGCTACCGGATAGCTCAAAGCTTTGATCCCTAATGTATTGAAAGCATAGGCCACAATGCAACGTACTGCCTCATGTCCATAATGATGACCATGCGCCTTTTCACGAATCCAGATACCCACTTCAGGTATTTCATCATGCAGTCGATGTAAACCACATAGTCCGATAAATTCATGTCTTTCAATATGACGGATCACAAAGATATATTCTTTATGATCAGCCATATTGTTTAGCCAGTTTTGCCAGACTGTTGCAAATACCTGTTCAGATTCCGGTGCATCCCATGCCATAAAACGGGTCAGACTCGGGGTAATCGAGGCATAGGCTTCCGCAGCATCAGATGGCTTAAAATAATCTAAAACAAGACGTTCACTTTGTAGTATGGGCAAAACCCTTTGCATTTGTTGAACTAGTTCTTCCACTCAAACTCACTAAAACTTTCTTGTTCTTTCAATGATGCTTCAACGGCTTGTGCCAACTGATTTAATAAACTTTGTTCTGTAATCCGGTCCAGCCAGTCCTGTTCTTCATCCGGATAAGAAGCAATTTCACAAATCAGGTGCCCTTCCTGGTCTCGTGTCTCACAGCTCACTGATAATGGCAACTCATGTTCATCGACACTTACGGCCACTTGTGCACCACTTTGCGCCAAAGTCTTAAAGCCATATTTACCGAGCTCTTCCGTCAGCAGATGTGCCACATATTCCTGAGTCTGCTGACTGCCCTGTAATTGTTGCTGGCTCTGAGGATTGGCCATAAATTTTAATTTTCGCATTGCTACATCCAAATGGCTTTTTTGTTGTATGGTTTTAGCATAAGCCAATATAAACAAAACAGCCAAGCAAAAGCTTGGCTGTTTCATGTAAATTTTAGAATTATTCTGTCACTTCAATCGCCAGACCAGCTTGAGAAGTCAGTTCAGTGAAGGTTGGGAAACTGGTTGCGACAGTTTCAGTCCCAACAATCTTAATTTCACCTGAGTTACGCAGACCTGCGATTGAGAAGCTCATGGCAATACGATGATCATGATGCGATTCAATTTCACCACCGGTAAAGATTGGTGACCAGTCACCTGCCTTGCCCTTACCTTCAATGATAATGCCATCATCAGTTGGCGTACAATCAATGCCCATGGTTTTCAGACCATCTGCCATCACCTGAATACGATCCGATTCTTTGACACGCAGCTCAGCAGCACCAGTTAGAATCGTTTGGCCTTCAGCACAAGCTGCCGCGATAAACAATGCCGGGAATTCATCAATTGCTAGTGGCACTTGGTCTTCCGGCATATGAATGCCTTTTAAGGTACGTGTACCGCGAATACGAATATCTGCAATCGGTTCACCGCCCGCAATACGTTCATTTTCAACAGCGATGTCGGCTCCCATCTGTTTTAGGATTTCGACGACACCAGTACGAGTTGGGTTAATCCCCACAGCTTCCAAAGTCACATCTGAATTTTCAGTAATCGCTGCACCGACCATAAAGAAAGCAGCAGATGAAATATCCGATGGTACTTGGATATTGGTTCCGACCAGCTTACCACCACCTTGCAGGGAAATACGGTTAGCTTCAGTTTTTACGTCATAACCAAACGCACGCAACATACGTTCAGTATGGTCACGGGTTGGTTCAGGTTCAGTCACTGAAGTTTCACCTTCTGCCCAAAGACCCGCCAGTAGAATACCTGATTTCACCTGAGCCGATGCCATTGGCAAGTCGTATTGAATACCTTTTAGGTTTTGATTACCGGTAATCGATACTGGTGGTGTACCACGTTCACCCGTAGTTTGAATCTGTGCACCCATCAAACGTAATGGTTTAGCAATACGCTCCATTGGACGTTTAGATAGTGAAGCATCGCCAGTCATTACAGAATCAAATTTCTGTGCTGACAGTATGCCAGACAGCAGACGCATCGAAGTACCCGAGTTGCCCATGTAAAGCGCAGATTTTGGTGCTTTCAGACCATGCATACCCACGCCATGAATGGTCACTTCGCCATTCTTAGGACCTTCAATACTTACGCCCATGTCACGGAAGGCTTGCAGCGTCGCAAGCGCATCTTCACCCTCAAGGAAACCCGTTACATGCGTTGTGCCTTCAGCGATGGCACCAAACATGATGGAACGGTGTGACACAGATTTGTCACCTGGCACGGTAAATTTACCCTGGAACGTCTTGGCACCTGGTTGAATGGTAAATTGTTGTGTCACTTTATTTTTCTCCATGAGAGGTTTCTTGGCGAGCATATGATTGAAGTGCTGACGCGCAGCCTGCGCATGCCCCAATAAGCCCATTAAGGCTTGTGAATCTTCATCTTCAATCAGCTTGCGGATAATCGCGAGTTGAGCTTCAAAGCCGTCCACGGCATTGAGAATCGCCTTTTTATTGGCAAAAAAGATGTCATGCCACATTTGTGGATCACTGGCGGCAATACGCGAGAAGTCGCGAAAGCCACCGGCAGCATAACGAAAAATATCCAGATTGTCTTCGCGCTTGGCCAGTTGTTCGACCAAGTTGAAGGCCATCAGGTGCGGAAGATGACTAGTATGTGCCAGCACTTCATCGTGCTTTTCCACATCCATACAAATCACTTCCGCCTTTGCCGCCTGCCACAGTTGAATCAGTTTCTCGACCGCCCATTGTCCGCTGCTTGGCAACGGTGTCAAAATCACCTTGTGATTAGCGAACAGATCCACCTTACCCGCATGTACACCAGTATGTTCTGCACCCGCAATTGGATGCCCCGGCACAAAACCGGCTGGTAGATTTTCACCAAATACGGCTTTGGCTGCTTCTACCACATTACCTTTGGTACTACCCACATCGGTGATAATGGCGCCCTCAGCCAGATATGGCTTGACGGTTTCCAATACCTTTTGCGTTGCACGAACAGGTAAAGCCAGCACCACCAGGTCTGCACCTTGAACAGCTTCTACAGGATCTGCATAGCCGTCTGAAATCAGACCAAGTGCCTTGGCATCTTCCAAGGTTTTTTGTGAGCGGGTCGATGCCACGATGTCATTGGCTAAATGCTCGGCCTGAATGACACGCGCCAGGCTTGAACCAATCAGTCCAAGTCCGATAAAGGCAACTTTTTCAAACAGTGGCTGCGACATAACTTACGCTTTCGCCTCTAAGCCAAGTACTTTACCTAATGCAGCAAGGAATTTGGCATTTTCAGCTTCAGTACCAATCGATACACGCAGGTGGTTTGGAATACCCACTGGACGTACGATCACGCCTTCTTTCAACAACTTGTTAAATGTTTCAGCTGGATCAGCCTGTACATCGACCAAGATGAAATTCGCGCGTGAAGGTACATAGTTCAGGCCCAAAGCTTTGAAGCCAGCTTCAAGCTGTGCCATACCTGCTTTATTTACTTCACGAGATTTCTCGATGAATGCTTCGTCTTTCAGTGCAGCCACCGCAGCAACCATCGCCAAGTGGTTCACGTTAAATGGCTGACGGATACGGTTCAGGTAATCAGTCACTTCAACAGAAGCCAGGGCAAAACCAACACGCAGTGCAGCCAAACCATAGCACTTAGACAGCGTACGGCTGACAATCAGGTTTGGATACTGTTTCAGGAATTTTAGGCTATTGAAGTTCTCTGGGAAATATTCCACATAGGCTTCATCTAGCACCACGATCACGTTCGCAGGCACTTTCTGCATGAATGCTTCAAATTCAGCTTCTTCAAACCAGGTCCCTGTCGGGTTATTCGGGTTTGCAATAAAGATCAGCTTGGTGTTGTCTTTTACCGCAGCCGCCATCGCTTCAAGGTCATGTGAGAAACCTTTAGCAGGTACTTCGATCGCTTCAGCGTTAATCGCTTGAGTCACCAGTGCATATACCGCAAACGCATGCTGGCTATAAATCACTGAATCTTTTTCAGAAACAAATGCACGGGCGAATATTTCCAGTAAGTCGTTTGAACCATTACCTAAAGTAATCTGGTTATGATCAAAACCGAATTGTGTCTTGATCTGATCTTTCAGGATAAAGCCACCGCCATCCGGATAACGGCCAATTTCCGCCAGTTCCGCAGCCACTGCTTCTTTGACTTTATCTGAACAGCCCAGCGGGTTTTCATTTGAAGCCAGTTTTACGATATCAGTGATGCCCAACTCACGCTCAAGTTCACTGATCGGTTTACCTGGTTGATATGGCTTTAATTTAGAGATGCCTTCATTGGCTGGGACAAACGACATTTTATACTTCCGATTTACAGATGAAACAGTGGTTAGCACCCTCGCACTAACCACGAAAGGCTGCTTTTATAAAACAGCTGCAGGATATGAACCAAGCACGCGGACTTCTTTCACAAACGGACGAATTTCTTCGATCGCAGCTTTAACATTTTCCTGCTCAATATGACCTTCAAGATCGATAAAGAATACATAAGCCCATTTTTCAGGAAGTGCAGGTCGAGTTTCAATACTGGTTAGACTAATGTTGTGTTTGGCAAATGGAGCTAAAATTTCCAGCAATGCACCGGCACGGTCATGCGCAGACACCAATAATGAAGTTTTATCATTACCGCTTTGTGGCACTTTCTCGCGACCAATCACCAGGAAGCGTGTTGTGTTCTCTGGATTGTCCTCAATATTGCTGTGCATAATCTCAAGATTATAAATATTCGCAGCAATTTCAGAAGCGATCGCAGCAGAATGCCATTCATTCTGAATACGGCGCGCAGCTTCAGCATTTGAACTGAGTGCCACACGTTCTACACCTGGATAATGGGCATCCAGCCATTTACGGCATTGAGCCAGAGTCTGCTGGTGTGCATAGATCTGTTTAATACTGTCCTTACGGGTATTTTCAGAGATCAGGAACTGGTGATGAATGGGTAATTCTACTTCGCCAATCACATTCAGATGCGAAGTCTTGAAACAGTCTAAAGTGTGGTTCACTACCCCTTCAGAGGAGTTTTCAACAGGCACCAGACCATAATGTGCACTGCCCGCTTCTACTTCACGGAATACTTCATCAATGGTGGGTAATGGACGAACCACAGCATCATGACCAAAATGTTTCAATACTGCTGAGTGTGTGTAGGTACCGACAGGTCCCAAGAACGCAATACTTTGCGGTGCTTCAAGCGCCAAACAAGCCGACATGATCTCGCGGAACAGACGTGCCATCGTCGTATCTGACAATGGTCCTTCATTGCGCTCCATAACATTGCGCAAAACCTGTGCTTCACGTTCCGGACGGTAAAACAGCGGATTTTCTTCAGATGCGAATTTCGCTTTTGCTACAGCCTCAGCCAAACGTGCACGACGGTTAATCAATTGCTGGATTTGTTGATCAACTGAATCGATATCTTCACGAATTTTAGCCAAATCTAAAGAAGCCGTTGTGTTTTGATCGTCGTTGATCATCGTGATGTCGCCCTTCATAAACCTTATCTGTGCAGTATAACAATTAGTGCGCTGCAAATGTTACACAATATAACTTTAGTAGATTAATTCTTAAAAACAGGGATTTGATTTTAACCGTTCATCGCTTTAGTCATATCTGGTAACATTTCTTTCAGCATTTTCGCATCTTTTACATTATCAAATTGTAAACTTTGCCCGCCCATCTTAACTGATTTTTATCAAGATGAAATATCACTATTTCTTAATCTACATAACGATTTTAAGCATAAGAAAATAAAAATAAAGCCATCTCGATTCCTCTAGTTTAACTACTTAAAATCTGAGTGACAGTTCACAATAAAATGCACATAGAAAACTGTTTTTTTGGTCATTTTACTTTGATTTAATTGAATTTTTTACACTAAATCACTATTTGGTTACAAAGCAGAGACGTTTTTTAAACCTTAAATCGCTAGTCTAATTTAAAACTATATTGGGGGTGCCTATAATGCCAAAAAGAATAGCGGTACTTGTAACGAATAATTTTGAAGATCTTGAATATACTGAACCTGTTGCAGCCTTACTTGCTGCAGAGCACAGTGTCTGTAATATTGAACTGCATGCCGGAAAAGTCGTACATGGACTACATGGCCAGTCGAGTGTAATCATTGATCGGGGAATTGATCATATCAGTATTGAGGATTTTGATGCCCTGCTCATTCCAGGCGGTGAATCACCAGTGTCCCTCGCCAACGATACGCGAGTCTTACATTTCATTCAGGCTTTTAATGAGGCCAAAAAGACCATTTTTAGTCTTTGTGATGCCTCCTTACTCCTGAGTGAAGCCGATGTTTTAAAGAACCGCATCATTACCAGTATCCGTGCGCATGCACCTAGGGTACAACATGCGGGTGCGACGTATTATGATGTTGAACTGGTCAATGACAATAATCAGCTGATTTCATCTCGAGTGCCAAATGATTTGCCAATTTTTATTCATGAATGTCTGGATGTACTAAAATCTTAAAATAATAAAATATCTAGATTTCAAGAATATTCTTTCTATAAAAAAAGAGTCCATTTCGGACTCTTTTTTTATCTGTTGATTTTTAACGTCCAAGCAGACCACGTGCAACAATTTCTTTCATGATTTCATTGGTACCGCCATAGATCCGTTGAATGCGGGCATCAACAAAGAAACGCGAAATCGGATATTCAGTCATATAGCCATAACCACCAAAGAGCTGAAGCAGATTGTCAGCAACTTTCATCTGCATATCAGTAGAGAAACTCTTTAGCGCTGCTGCAGTTTCAACATCCAGCTTGCCTTGCATATACAACTCAACATTCTGGTTATAGAAAGCTGCTGTTGCCAGCTCGTCAATCTTGGCCTGTGCCAGTACAAAACGGGTATTCTGGAACTGGCCAATCGCCTGACCAAAGGCCTGACGCTCTTTGACATATTGAGTCGTTACATCAATCGAGCCACGAATCGCCCCCAGTGCGGTTGCCGCAATAGCGGTACGTTCACGTGGGAGTTCCTGCATCAGATAGACGAAGCCCTGACCTGGCTGACCCAGCAACTGATCTTTCGGTACTTTGACATTATCAAAGAACAGCTCTGAAGTATCCTGTGAATGCAGACCAATCTTGTCCAGATTCTTGCCTTTTTTAAAGCCTTCCAGATGCGTATCCACCAGCATCAAAGACACACCTTTGGCGCGTGCTTGTGGATCGGTTTTCACGGCTAATACGACTAGGTCAGCATGCTGACCATTGGAAATAAAAGTTTTAGAACCATTTAACAGATAATGATCATCCTGCAAGATGGCATTGGTTCGCATGGCTTGCAAATCAGAACCTGCACCCGGCTCAGTCATGCCAATCGCACCGACCACTTCACCAGACACCATTTTCGGTAGCCAGTATTTTTTCTGCTCTTCTGTACCGATATGCAAGATATACGGCGCTGCGATATCCGAGTGACAAGACAGGCCAGTTGAGATGGCGCTATAGCCTGCTCGAGCTGACTCTTCGATTAACATCAGGGAATAGTGGGTCGGAACACCGTAGCCACCATATTCTTCCGGGACATCGACACACAAAAAGCCATTTTCGCCCATGGCATTCCAGACTGAACGCGGCATCATGCCTTCACGCTCCCACTCTTCATAGTAAGGCGCTACATGTTCATTCATAAAGCGTTTGAAATTGTCGCGGAAAAGTTCCAGGTCAGCATCGTAAGCCAGCATTCTTTTATCCTTATCGTGTTTATCGTTTTATTTCCTGTGCACAGGCTAACTATTTTTAGAAAGGCTGTCATGTACCTGACTTATTTTTTTGCTAACTTCACAGTCAGATAAAAATAAAAAAGGAAGCCGAAGCTTCCTTTTTTATGACCTATAAGACAAACTCAAACTTAATGAGCATTGTTGCCTTCTTGCGCCATTTTTTCATCAATTTCAGCCGGATTTGCTAATGCATAGTTCAGCTTGTCCATATCTAACTGACCGACCCATTTTGCTACAACCAGAGTTGCCAAAGAGTTACCGACCAGATTGGTCAAGGCACGGGCTTCAGACATGAAGCGATCAATACCGAGAATCAAGGCCAGACCTGCAACCGGAATATTACCTACAGCCGCTAAGGTTGCTGCCATCACGATAAAGCCTGAACCAGTTACACCCGCTGCACCTTTAGAAGAAATGAGCAATACGAGAAGCAAGGTAATCTGGTGAGACAAATCAAGTTGCGTATTGGTCGCCTGTGCAATGAAGATTGCCGCCATTGTCAGGTAAATCGAAGTACCATCCAGGTTAAACGAATAACCTGTTGGAATGACCAGACCCACCACTGACTTTTCAGCACCTGCCAGCTCCAGTTTTTTCAGCATACGTGGCAATACAGATTCAGACGATGAAGTACCGAGTACAATCAACAGCTCTTCACGAATCAGGCGAATCATCTTTACAATGCTAAAGCCGGTAAAGCGTGCAATTGAACCCAGCACAATAAAGATAAACAGCAAACAGGTGATATAGAAACAGATGATCAACTGGGCCAATTGCGCCAGAGAACCGATCCCATATTTACCGATCGTGAAAGCCATCGCACCGAACGCACCAATAGGTGCAAGTTTCATGATCATGTTCACGATGTTAAAGAACACATGTGAAATCTGATCTACCAGTTTAAGAACTGGCTTACCTTGTGCACCCAGTTTGTGTAATGCAAAACCGAACAGGATCGCAAATAAAAGGACTTGCAGGATTTCACCTTCAGCAAATGCACCAACCACCGTATTTGGAATGATATTCATAAAGAAATCAACGGTAGACTGAGAAGCACCCGACTCTACATATTTAGAAATCCCGGCCGTGTCCAGCGATGCCGGATCAACATTCATCCCAACGCCTGGCTTGGCAATATTAATCACCAGAAGACCAATGATCAGCGCCATTGTTGATACGATTTCGAAGTAAAGTAGAGCGACACCACCAGTTTTACCGACTGATTTCATGCTCTCCATACCTGCGATACCGCTAACCACGGTACAGAAAATCACAGGTGCGATGATCATTTTAATTAAACGGATAAATGCATCACCCAGCGGCTTCAGTTGTTCGCCCAGACCTGGAACATATTGTTCTGCACCATTAATGATTTGTGTACCACTTGGCGAGAAATGTCCGACGAGGATACCCGCAATAATGGCTACAATCACTTGAAAATAAAGCGACTTATAAATTGGTTTTTTAGCCATAACCTTACTTCACGATATACTTCTAACCAGAAGCAATATTCAGTTTTCACTTATTTTTAAAAAACAAGCGTCCAATACTTCATTGTCTGAAACAAAAAAGTGCCTATGTATCAAAAAATTAATCTGATACTGAAATTAGAATGTGTATGTACATTTAACAATCACAGGAACACCGATCTTTAAGAAAAGTCAGTGCATTGATCAGGAGATAAAGCAAACACAAGAATTGCGTGAAATTTTAACCGCTTTTTAGACTTTTGTTTAACCCGAAATGTTAAATTTGCCTAAATACTAAACAATACCTCTTAGACTATAGTCTTATAAAACTCTAATAATTCTGCAAAATAAGAAGGTGAAATACCAATATCAGCGTAAAATATGCCAATACTTGATGAACATGATTGATCTATGCCCATGACCACAAAGCGAAATATTTATAAAGATGCCGAACATCCTTTTGCCCAGTTTATTCGTATTATTGGCAAGGGAAAAAATGGTGCACGTTCTTTAAGCTATGAAGAAGCCTATCAGGCTTTTAGCATGATCCTGAAAAATGAAGTACTGGACGTACAACTGGGCGCTTTTCTGATGCTATTACGCGTCAAAGAAGAATCCGTTGATGAACTCGCAGGCTTTGTGCAAGCGACCCGGGACCAACTGAATTTTAAGGCGCTTGATGTTGATCTGGACTGGTCATCTTATGCAGGTAAACGCAAACATTATCCTTGGTTCATTCTGGCTGCGCTTACCCTTGCTAAGCATGGCTATAATATCGTGATGCATGGTGCTTCAGGTCATACCTTGAATCGGGTCTATACCGAACAGGTACTTAACTACTTAGGCTATCCGATCTGCCAAAATGATGTTGAGGTGGAACAGCAGCTTAAAGACAAACATTTTGCTTACCTGCCATTGGAGGTGATCTCTCCAATTCTGGCTGAGTTGATCGGGCTACGTAATGTCATGGGCTTACGCTCTCCGATTCATACGCTGGCACGCCTGATTAATCCATTTAATGCCAAAGCGACTTTACAAGCTATTTTCCACCCTGCTTATCGTAGTTCACATCAGCAGTCCGCTTATAAGTTAGGCTATCAAAATAGTGCAGTCATTAAAGGTGAAGGTGGTGAGTTCGAACGTAACCCGGATGCCAAAACTTTAATCTGTGGAATTAAGAATGGCGAACTTTATGAGCACGAATTACCAAAACTGACTGACAACCGTAGTCCGATTGAAGAAGAGCTGGATCTAGCTGTGTTTAAGCAAGTATGGGAAGGTCAACGCTCACATGAATATGGGGAAATCGCAGTGGTTGAAACTATGGGCATTGCACTGTATACCATGGGCGAATATGACAGCTATGAAGCGGCGATGCAAAAAGCCAGAGAACTCTGGAATAGCCGTCTTTCAGTTTGATCAAACCAAAAAACAGACATTAAAAAAGACCACATCTGTGGTCTTTTTTTCGGTTTCGATTAAACGAAACGGATCGGTTTAAATTCCGGCTCATTTTTGTGATGATCATCATCACATTGTTCGCCTTCTTCTTTAGTGCCACGATCGATATAACCGCTACGTTCGGTTTCTGGCAGGTTTTTCATTTCCCAGGCATAGACAGCCTGCATACAGGTCTGACGCTGCTCCTGAGTCAGTGCTACACCATTTGGCCACTTGCCAATTTCAATGGCTGTTCTTAAGCGTTCTACAATCTCAGGATTGAGTACGGCAAGCATTTGTTCAATATTCATATTTAATCCTGCTTAAGATAGTCGAAGTCCTGATTCCAGCCCAGTTTGGTTCGACATGCATTATAGAAGTCATAACCTGGCGGATGCAGAAGATTCAGTTTAAAGGGATGCTTACGAATATGGACGCTATCGCCAACATTCAAAGACACACTGTGTTGTCCATCCGCACTCACCATCGGCAGTACGCGATTTTCACGAATCATCAGTTTAATTTCACTATGCCCTCCGACCACAATCGGACGTGAAGACAAGGTATGCGGATGCATCGGCACCAGCACAATTGCATCCATACTTGGATGCACAATCGGCCCACCACCGGAAAGCGCATAGGCTGTTGAACCGGTCGGTGTAGATACAATCAGACCATCACTATGCTGGCGATAGACATATTGTCCATCAATATTCAGCTCGAAATCGATCATATGCACCGATTTACCGGAGTGCAAGACCACATCATTCAGGGCAATCGCATCATAGATGATTTCACCTTTGGAGCGAACTTCCATTTCCAGCAAGAAACGGCGTTCTGCCTGAAAATCACCTTTTAATACCTGATCCAGTTTAAAGATGACTTCAGTTGGCTTGATATCTGTCAGGAAGCCCAAACGACCACGGTTCACCCCGATCACTGGCGTATTGTATTTTACCAATGCCCGCGCTGCATGTAACAGTGAACCATCCCCACCTACCACAATGACTAGATCAACCACTTCGCCCAACAAGGCGCGGCTAACTGTTTGGGTATTCTGATAAGGAACCAGTTCAGCTGTATCTGCATCAAAAACAGGATGTAGACCTAAATTGAGCAGATGATCGTGGATCAGGCATAAGGTTTCAACCACTGAAGATTTATCCGGGCGTCCAATCAACCCGATATTTCGAAATGTCTTGTGGGAAATTTGCACCAGTGTCGTCGCTCCGCTTCGAATCCTGCTTATCATAACATTAAGCTTGAATAGGATGACAATTTATAACATGACAAAGCTGTGCAGGATTGAATTGAAATAGATTGAAATTAAGGAGAAAATGTGAAGTTTAATTTTAATTTTAATCTCAATAATTGATTAAATATTGCAAAATAATGAAAAGCTTCGCATGATTAGCACAATTTCACAGGGTCTTATCGTCATTTATGAAATCTGAACGAGGTATGGGGTTCATTGCCTTAATCTTCTCCATTCTAGTCATTTCTGCATTTGTAGCATTTAGTATCTATTTGATTAAATTAGATAATATTGTGCGTGAAAAATTTGAAGGTCAACGCTGGGATATTCCGGCCAAGGTTTTCGCACGCCCGATGGAAGTGTATGTAAATGCCCCGGTCAGCCAGCAGGATTTCCAACAAGAATTAAAATTACTGGGTTATAAAGGTTCAGACAGCTATACCAAATCGGGCAGCTTTGTCAGCACTGGCAATACCATGTATGTGCATACCCGTGGCTTTGATTTTGGCGATCGCGTTGAACCTGAACAGGTATTGAAAGTCAGCTTTGATGGCGATCAGATTGCTGAAGTAAGTGCGACCAAACCCTCTTCTAGCGGGATTGCCCGTCTGGAACCTTTATTGATTGGTGGTATTTATCCACAGCATAATGAAGACCGTGTGCTGATTAAGCTCAATAAAGTGCCTAAACCGTTAATTGATGCGTTAATTGCCACTGAAGACCGTAATTTCTACAATCACCATGGTGTATCTCCACGCGGGATTGCACGTGCAGTGGTAAGTAATATTACTGGTGGTAAACGTCAAGGTGGTTCAACCCTCACCCAGCAGCTGGTCAAGAATTTCTACTTAACACCAGAACGCACCTTAAAACGTAAGGTGAATGAAGCCTTTATGGCAATGCTGATTGAATTGCATTATGGCAAAGATGAGATTCTGGAAGCCTATTTAAATGAAGTGAATCTGGGCCAAAATGGCAACTATTCCATAAATGGTTATGGTCTGGCTTCACAATTTTATTTTGGCTTGCCGTTACGTGAACTGAATATTTCTCAACAGGCCTTTTTAGTCGGTCTGGTACAAGGTCCAAGCCTGTATAACCCATGGCGTAATCCTGAACTTGCGAAAAAACGTCGTGATGTGGTTCTAAATAATATGCTGGTAATGGGTAATCTGACCCAAGATCAGTATGAAACAGAAACTGCCCGTCCGCTGAACGTGATTTCCAAGCCAACTTTAGGCCCTGCTCGCTTCCCGGATTTTCTGGATATCGTTCGCCGTCAGTTGCGTACCGAATATCAGGAAACTGATTTAACCAACCAGGGTCTGCGTATTTTCACAACCTTAGATCCATTGGCACAAACCCGAATTCAGGACAGCTTTAAGGAAAGTGTAGCCCGTTTAAGTAAAGGCAATCCAGGTCGTCTAAAAGATTTGCAAGGTGCTGTTCTGGTCGCACACCCTGAAAATGGCGAACTGGTTGCAGCGGTAGGTTCTACCCAGGACTTTACCGGTTTTAACCGTGCTTTAGATGCCAAGCGTCAGGTGGGTTCATTACTCAAACCGGTGATTTATCTGACAGCGCTAGAATCGAATCGTTATCACTGGGCCAGTCCAATTGAAGACAGTCAGATCACCATTCAAAGTGATGGCAAACCCTGGACACCGAAAAACTATAGTGGTAGCGCACATGGTGTAGTACCGATGTCTCTTGCCCTGTCACAATCCTATAACCTGTCTGCGGTACGTTTGGCACAGGAATTTGGCCTGTCGACCTTTATTAACCATCTGCAAAAATTCGGTGTGACTTCTGACATTCCTTCTTATCCATCTATTTATTTAGGTGCAGTAGACATGTCACCGATGGAAGTGATGAATATTTACGGTAACTTCGCAACAGGTGGCTTTAAATATCCGGTGAAATCGATTCGTTCAGTAGTTGATGCTAATGGCCGCTCGCTTGAACGTTACAGCTTAAGTGTTCAGCCGACGATTGATCCAGCATCAGCCTATGCTCTGAATTATGGTTTACAACAGGTCATGTCGAGTGGTACTGGTCGTTCTGCCTATAACAGTTTGCCACGCAACCTGAATCTGGCGGGTAAATCGGGTACGACAAACGATACCCGTGATTCATGGTTTGCAGGTTATTCTGGCAACTATATGACAGTGGTCTGGTTAGGTCTGGATGACAACAAAGTCACTGGATTAACCGGTTCTTCAGGTGCACTTCCGGTCTGGACCAATGTCATGAAACAGCTGCGTCAGAAGCCGGTGAATCTGGCTCAGCCTAATGAAATTGAATGGCACTGGCTGGACCGTTATACAGGTAAACTGACTGCCCAAGGCTGTGATGGTGCCATGTATATTCCGATTTCACGTCATGCCTTGCCTAATCAGGCAACTGCTTGTGGCATCTCGCATTACGCCACTGAACCTTATACGATTGATTCAGAACCTTCACCAGAAGATGAGGAAGATGATGATCTCAGTCGTTATATACAAGAAAGTGAAACAGAAATAGAACGCGAAGTTGCTAAACAAACCCGTATTATCGCGAGTGGAAGTTATAGCCAATAATTGAGTCTATGTTTATGTTAAGAAAATTGATTCCTGGTCTGCTCATCCTCGGTCTGGTGGGCTGCCAAAGCATGTCGGAGCCAGAACAGCCTGCGGCTCCTACTAAACCTCCGGTTCAGCAGAAACCAAAATCCTCTACACCTGATGGTGTAGTGATTACGCCCTATGATCGACCGGAGATTAAACGTCAGAAGATTGTGATCCCTGAGCAAAAGCCTCAGGCACAAAAGTTTGATGATGGACGTAACTTACCTGCATTTAAAAAATTGATGCAGCAAACTCAGCAGGCCTATAGCAAGCAGCAATATAATCAAGCTGAAACTTCTGCAGTACAAGCTCAGCGTTTGGCGCCCCAAGCTTCAGAAACTTATCTGTATCTTGGCTTGATCGCAAACCGTAAAAACCAGCCGGCCCGTGCAGATGCTTTCGCCTTACGTGGTTTGAGCTATGCGCAGACCAATGCAATGAAAAAGCAGCTCTGGCAGGTGCGCCTGAAAGCAGCTCAACTGCAAAAAAACACCAAAGCCATTCAGCAAGCTCAGCAGGCCTTAAAGAAATTTTAAGGCCCTGGCGTGAGCCCGGTTATTTATAATAAGTTTCTGACTTAAACATAACGGATCCCTGCAATCCCATAAGCATGCTGGTTTTGAGCATGGTCTAGATCTTCAGCTTTTATACCGCCTAAGGCAAATACAGGAATCTGTACCTGTTCAGCCATCTGTTTAAATTTTTCCCAGCCTAAAGCTGCGGTATCAGGATGTGTTTCTGTTGCCAGTACCGGGCTGAGTAAAGCTGCTTCACAGCCTATGTTTTCTGCATGTTTTAATGCTTCCAGATCGTGACAGGCTGCAAGATAACGATAGCCACCAGCTAACTCCCCTTTTTGCAGTTGCATCAATTGAGACTGTTTCAGGTGAAGCGTACGAATGGTTTGCTGCTGCAATTCATTCAATTGTGACCAAAGTTCCTGATTAATGATCAATCTGGATAACTGATCGACTGGAATCTGCTGTAACTGGCTAATGTGTTCAGGGCTGGCCATTACTCGCCAATACAGCATCTGGTCTGTTTCCAGATTATTCAGGTGACTCAAGTCTTCAGAAATTTTGATCTTTCTCGGCCATTGCAGCTTTTGAATCATGGCCTGATTGGCTTTAGGAAAATTTAGTTCACTGAGTTCATCCCGGCTATACCAGCGCCAAGGCTGCTTGATTCCAGCTAATTGTTCTGGCTGAACCGAAGCATGGAAAATATGCAGATTGACGATGACATCTTCATATTCATGCGAAATAAAATCAAAAGCCTGCCATTGTTCGATGTCAATTCCGACTTCTTCAATCACTTCACGTCGACATGCCTCTATAGGCAATTCGCCCTGTTCTACTTTTCCGCCTGGAAACTCATATTTATTGCCCTGATGCTGTTTAGCTTCACGCCAACCGACCAGAACCTGAGTTTGATGAAATAAAATAGCGATTGCGACATGAATTGTGGTTTTAGACATAATGTTCTGAACTATTGAAGTTTTACAGATTGTAAGCAAATTAGAGTTTTTTATAAATGCAGCAATTATTCGTTGACAGATCTATTCGATAATGATTATCATTTAAATCAATCCAAAACACACCACGGAGTCGACGGAATGAACGCACCATTTAGCCTATTTACCCGCAATAATGATACTCAGCATGCGCTACCGATGTTGCATTCGAACAATTTATTTGCGCTAGGACGAGAAATCCGGATCATGCATGCGGGTGAAGAATACCGTCTACGTTTGACTCGTAACAATCGTCTCATCCTGACTAAGTAATTTAAATACTCCAAAAATAATAAACGTGGGAACAGGCAGTATGAATCAGCGCATACTGCTTTTTTTAATTGCTATATCTAATATCTTTATTCTTCAGATTGAAAAATTAATGAAACTTTAAGCCCACCCAAAACTGACGGCGCATAATCAATCTTGGCCGTATGTAACTGCATAATCTTTTGACAAATCGACAATCCCAAACCTGAACCTTGTGTTCGCGTGCCCAAGGCGCGGTAAAAACGCTCACCTAAACGTTGAACAACTTCTTCCTGAATTCCCTCTCCCGAATTTTCAATCATAAGTTGTAGATTCTGACCTTCAACTATCGTCCTGATTTCGACCTGTCCCTGCATCGGCGTGTAACGAATGGCATTATCAACCAGATTGCGGATACAGCTAAAAATCAGCTCTGCATTTGCTTCAATCACTGCATCTTCAAGTTTTAAGTTCCAGTGGATCTCTTTTTCCTGAGCAAAAGGTTGTAAAGCTTGTAAGACCTCCTGAACCAATACTTTAAGATTCACCTGCTGTTTGGGCAACTGCTCTGCATGTTCTGGATCAAGCCGAGCCAATAGCAGTAAGTTTTCCAGAATCTGCGTTCCGCGGTTGACGTCATTCTGAATCATCTGTAACGCTTGCCTAAGTTGAGCATCTTCCTGATATTTACGTTTCAGCACCTGTAAACGCATTTGAATGGCAGACAATGGGGAACGCAACTCATGTGAAGCATCGGCAGTAAAACGTTGCTCGGCAGCCAATGACTTTCCCAGCCTGCTCAACATGGCATTCAGCTGACGGATAATCGGTTGCAATTCAGTAATCTCAGGATCAGGACTTTGAACCGGAGTGAGATCCTGTGCAGATTTAGAACCGATTTCTCGGGAAATTTTATTTAAAGGTCTTAATTGCCGCTTAATGGCAAAACGTAAAATCAGCCACTGTAATATCCATAGGATAAATAAAATCCCGGCGAAACCTAAAGTCGTTTGCCAAAGCTCATCAAAGCGTACCGAAAGCGGTTGTACCACTTTCACTTTCAAGTCTTGATCTTCAGCAATCAGGATGCGAATAAAATGACCATTTTCATAATCAAAGTGAAATCCATTTTTCTGTGCAAGTGGTATCTCATTAATCAGTTCATCATCAATTGAAGTGGTCAGTACCTGCTGATTCAGTAGTAAGGCATATTGAATATCAAACTGCTCACTGATTTCATCAACCTGCGTATTTTTGGCCTGGTTAACATCTCCCAGAAGTAACTCTGAAATTTCCTCCATCAGGTCATCATGCAGATCAATCGCCTGATAGCTGGAAATTCCCAATAACAGCAGCCACGCCAGAAATCCTGCCAGTATGGAACTGAACATGGCATGTTGAATCAGCCGACTTTGCAGGGAAATGGGTGCCTTCATATGGAGGCCTCGGGTTTATGCATCCGGTAGCCCAAGCCACGAATGGTTTTAATCATCTGACTGCCAATTTTTTTACGTAGCTGATAAATAAAGACTTCAATCGCATTGCTTTCGATTTCATCTCCCCAGGCATAGAGTGATTCCTCCAGCTGCTCCCGGGTAATGATATGTTCTGGTTTTTGCATCAGCTTATATAAAATCTGGAATTCTTTTGCAGTCAGATTAATGCTCTGTCCCGCCTTCATTACGGTCTTGGCCTGAGTATCCAGACTAAGATCCTGCCATTCCAGGATATGATTTGGCGTTTGCTGTTTTTGTCTGAGCTGGGCACGTACGCGAGCGGAAAGTTCTTCCAGACTGAAAGGTTTTACCAGATAATCATTGGCCCCCAGATCGAGTCCTGCAACCCGATCATGAATACTGTCCTTGGCGGTGATAAATATAACGGGCGTATCTTTCTGTTTATTGCGCAAGCTTTTAAGAATGTCATCTCCAGTTGCATTCGGCAGGCCACGATCCAGCAAAATACAGTCATACTGATGCTGTTCAATCGCCAGAATGGCATGATCCCCACGATCAACCCGATCAATTACATAACCGTCCATTTCCAGCCAAGTTTGAATACTTTCCGCCTGAGATTCATCATCCTCTGCCAAAAGAATACGCATGTTATGCTCCGCTTATTTTATCTTTCTATCATGCCTTGAAAAAGTTCCAGACTCAAAAAAACCACATGCTTTTTGGTAACTTGCATGTGGTTTTTTGTTGCTGTCTTCAGATTCAGTTCAGGAAATCATGCTGGAATTAGAACTGAACTTGGTCGACATCAATTTCAACACGTTTCGCAGGTTTATAGTCAATGTCTACTTCACCAATGATTACCACAGGTGTTTTAGCTGATACAGGTTTACCCTGCCAAAGTTCATCATCAATTTCGACAGTAATGGTGCCAGTATTATCGCGGAACTGGTATTTTTCATCACCGACAGCTTTTACCACATAACCTTTCAGCTGAACCTTGCTGTCATCTTTCATGGTCAATGCTTGCTTAACTGTAGTCGTTTTAGCAAATGCAGCCTGATTCACCGCAGTTTCACTACTCGCAACTGCGACAGTCCCAATTGAACCCATTAATGCTGCTGCTAAAACAGTATTCATCATCATTTTCATTGCAGTTACCTCTTTTTAAAGTCTTGCCCTGTTTCGATAATGCTATTAAAACAGCCGAAGATGAATTGAATCTTAAGATCGCTTCATCTTTAGAATTAATTTAATGGCACAACTCTTAAAACCTCTTCAAGCGTGGTGACCCCTTCCAGAATCTTGCGAGCACCGGCAATCCGTAAAGGTTCTACCCCTTCTTTTTTTGCCTGCTGACGTAACTGATTCAGGTTAGCATCCGCTCCGATCAATTGCTTGGTGGTCAGGCTAAGCGGCATAAACTCATAAATCCCGATTCGGCCTTTATAACCGGTATGGCGACACTCTTCACAACCGACTGCTTTAAAAACAAATTCCGGACGTGGTAAAGGATAGTCCACTGCCAGATGTTGCCATTCCTGCTCATCCAGAAAACTCTCCTGCTTGCAGTGTGGGCATAGCTTACGCACCAGACGTTGGGCCAGAACCCCCAGGATAGTCGCTGCTGTTAAAAATGGTTGTACGCCCAGATCATGCAAACGGGTCAGACTCGACGGCGCATCATTGGTATGCAAGGTAGAAAGTACCAAGTGACCGGTTAATGCTGCCTGAATCGCCATATTGGCCGTATCTTGGTCACGAATCTCGCCGACCATAATAATGTCAGGATCCTGACGCATCAGTGCACGTACACCATCTGCAAAGCCCAGTTCAATTCCGTTATTGACCTGCATCTGGTTAAAGCTTGGTTCCAGCATCTCGATCGGATCTTCAATCGTGCAGACATTCACCTGCTCAGTCGCAAGCTGCTTTAAAGTGGAATACAGTGTGGTGGTTTTACCAGAACCGGTCGGTCCGGTGACCAAAATAATACCGTGACTATGGCTGGTCAGATTATTCCAGTCATTGAGCAGATGCCCTTCGAAACCGAGCTGCTGAAAACTTCTGACCAGAACTTCTGGGTCAAAGATACGCATTACCAGCTTTTCACCAAATGCGGTAGGTAAGGTCGATAAACGCAGTTCAGTTTCCTGCCCTTTTGGAGTCCGAGTTTTTAAACGACCATCCTGTGGTTTACGTTTTTCTGCCACATTCATCCGGCCCAGAATCTTGATTCGGGAAATGACTGCGGTCAAGGTATTGGCTGGCATGTTATAGATGGTATGCAATACTCCATCAATCCGGAAACGGATCTTGCCGGTGTCTTTGCGCGGTTCCATATGAATATCACTGGCACCCTGCTCAAAGGCAAATTGCAGCACCCAGTCTACCAGTTTCACGATATGCTGGTCATTGGCATCCGGATTCTGTGAATCACCCAGTTGCAGTAAGGCTTCTACGCCTTTATTTTCCCGGTCATAAGCAGATGATTTTTGTGAGCCACTGACTGCACGACTCACCTGATAATATTCAACAATATAACGCTGGAGCTGTTCCGGATTGAGCAATACCCGTTCAATTTTTTTTGGTGCAATATTCTGTTCGAGGTTTGAGACCCATTCAGTTTTATAAGGCTGATCTGTAGCAATCAGAACTTTATCTGGTTGAATTTCTACTGCCAGAATACGGTTACGCAATGCATATTCCTGTGACATAACATTGGTCAAGGCCTGCACATCAGCTTTGAGCGGATCGATAATATAGAACATTAAACCGGTTTTTTCTGCCAGCCACTGGCATAAGCGGTTGAGTGTCAAAGTACTTTGAGGATGGGACTGATCAACCAGACTAAAGTGCGCGATCCATTGCAAGGGATGCCATTTTATTTGTTCACGCTGACGATGTGTGGTCTGAACTCGCATCCGGTCACGTTCAGTTATTTTTCCGTCTTTTAAAAGCTGATCCAAACACCAGCCTGTATCAATTTCAAAATCGAATTTCATGATTGATGGTCCCCAAAACTGCCTCCACTATAACAAGTTTTTCCTGTTTTTCGCATTCCATCGCGACTTCTCAAACTAGAAAGCGGGTTTATCTTTCATGAACATTAAGCACATCACTTGGGTTTGAGTTCATAACCTTTTTCTGCTTGTCGATGTATCAATTTTTCGCCTATATTTCAATCAGGATATTTTATTCAATCGCTGAGGCCAGGTATGGATTTAAGCGTGGTTCCCTTAAGTGAAAGTAGTTCCTTTCATGAGTTGCTTACTATACTGACTGCTGCCTTAGGATGTGGTTTGCTAATCGGACTGGAACGTGAACGGCACAAACAGCGTGAAGAACAGGCCAGTTTTGCCGGGCTACGCTCTTTTGCGATCTGTGCTTTATTAGGCGCATTGTGCTTTTTATTCGGAATGGCAATGGGTCTGGCCGGTGCACTCATTATTGGCGGCATCGTCATTTTTTCTATCCGAAACCAGATAGAAGATCCGGGAATTACCACTGAATTGGCCTTTATCATGACCTATTTCATAGGGGCGATTTGTTTATGGAATATTCCTCTGGCTGCAGGGCTAGCAGTTCTGATCACGATAATTTTAATGGCCAAACACTCTATGCATAATATTGCCGGACAGTGGATTACTGAGGCTGAATTTAGGGATGGATTACTATTATTAGCCTTGATTCTGATTGGTTTACCGCTAACCCCTGACCAGCCTTTATGGGGTGAAGTGCTGAACCCTTATCTGATTTTAAAATTAGTAACTCTAATACTGGTAGTTCAAGCTTTGGCACATATCGCTAAACGTTTCTTTTCAACTAAAAATGCTTTGATGCTGTCTTCAATTGCTTCAGGTTTTGTTTCCAGTACCGCAACTATTGCTCAACTGGGGATACAGGTGCGCAAAGGTGAAATGGATGCAAAATCCAATGCTGGCGCTGCCCTGATGTCATGCATTTCGACACTGGTTCTATTATTTATTGTAGTGGGAGGCGTTTCCTGGGATTGGCTAAAAATTCTTCTTCTACCGTCGTTGGTCGCTATGGTTATTCTGGCTGCATGTGCATTTATATTATTACATAAAGCCGAACCAGCCAAAAATCAGGAGTCTCCGGAATCTTCTGACAGTAAAATGTTTAGTCTCAAGGAAGCTGTGATTATCGCTGCCGCATTAACCCTGATTCAGGCTGGCGTTTATGGATTGGAAATATTACTGGGCAATGCTGGTCTTCTGGCGGGTACTTTATTTGCGTCCTTATTTGAAATTCATGCCGCAATGGCCAGTGTGGTCATTCAAGGAGATCCATCCAATACCCGGCTGATCTATGCCCTGCTTTTAGGGCTGGGCGCACATGCTGTAGCCAAGTCAGTCAATGCTGCTGTAACAGGTGGTTTCAAATTTTCCCTGTACTTTGCGCCAGTACAGATTTTGCATATGGCGGTGTTGATTGGTATTTTGTGGTGGATGACATTTTGATTGTTAAGTATATTTAAATAGTTAATTTTTATATATTTTGCAAATTTAATTTTGATATTTATTCGCTATAATTAGTCTGCTTTATTTTAAAAAACAATTTTATTACTACGATTTTTTATAGGGATTTTTATGAAATTTAAGAATTTATCACTCGCAGTTTTTAGTGCATTCATGCTAAGTGCTTGTGGTGGGGGCTCCTCTTCTTCTGATTCAAACCCTGGAACTGGAACTGGAACTGGAACTGGAACTGGAACTGGAACTGGAACTGGAAATACTACAACAAATGATTCCGAATGGTCTGCCTATTCTCCTTCATATTTTACTGGCTCCGATTATTTATTCGACAAACTCACTTTTACGAGTAAAGGAGATACGCAGTATGTCCGTGTAGACTATTTAAGCAACCTAAAAGATATGGAAAATCTTGATATAAATGAACTGTATATTTTTGGTGATTACTTAACCAATGAAGGTCTGTACGAATTAGAGTTAAATAAAGATCCTGAATTAGGCTATAAAATTGGATCACTTCTAAAAAACTCGGTGACTGAGAAAACTTATATTCCATCCTCTAAAATTGGACATACAGGCCTTCAATTAACTGAAAAATATGAGTTAGTCGATCTATCTGGTAAACCATTGATTGAATACATAGACACTCATCTGTATCTAGTCTCTTCCGAACCCAAGCTAAATAATTATGGGGATTTCGGACAACTCTATCTTTCAAAACTTAAAGGCAAGACATTTCCAAGTGGCTCAAAATGCTTAAGAGGATTAAGTTTATCTTCGAGCAAAGACTTCATTATGATGTATCAAAATCCATACGATACTTTTGATAGTTTCCCAGACATATTCTCTGACGGATATAAAACTATAAACTTAGGTGGATATAACGCTTTCATCTCGAATTCAATTTACCCAAATGAATATGTTAGTGCCCTTGTGCAAGTTGATAATAAATATCGAATGGGTGAATACAATAAATCAGGTACCTATTACTCTTTAAATAAAGAAATTGAAATTGAAAGACAAATTTTAAAAGAACTTAAGTCTGACAACCTTACAGATGCAGAGGATATTTTAGAACAAGAGTTATATATTCAATCTTTACAAAAAGAATGTACTGTTTTCAACTCTACTGCTAGTCAAGAAATTGATAAATATCGTAAATTGAAGTAAAAATATGACTAGAGATAAGCGTATATAAGATACGCTTATCTTAGTTTCTTCAATCACAATTCAGTATATTCTATTTCTGATATATAAACAGATAACTCTCTTACCAAAAACCTCACATCTAAATCCGCAAACTTCATTCCATAAACCCGTTCCTCATCATCCTGATAAGCAGGTCTCGGATCCAAAGAGAGAACTTTTTCGAGTTCTTGCAGTATTTGTGGAGAAACTTTTCCCTTACTCATGAACTGCTGTTTTTGCTGCTCCGCCTCTTCTGTCCAAATTACCGATTTACGTTGTGGCTCATCCTGTGCATAACCACTTTGTGCCTCAATCACGGCATCTGAATACTGAATATAGGGTTTAATGTCTATAATCGGCGTTCCATCTAACAGGTCACTTCCTGTGACATAAACCCGGACATTTTTACCGACTTTTTCGATACGATTTAATTTCACGACTGATAAACCAATGGGTGCAGGACGGTACATACTACGTGTAGCAAATACACCTATTTTCTTGTTACCACCTAAACGGGGTGGACGAACCTGCGGACGAAATTGCTGGCTCTGCTGATTTTTATTATCATGAAACTGCCAGACTAACCAGAGATGACTAAACTCTTCGATGCCTTCAAATGCGAGTAAATCATTATATGGACCGGTCATTTCAATATAGCTTTCAACCTGTACCAAATTAGGCTGACGCGGGATGCCAAACTTTTCTTTATAGGGAGAATGCATATAGCCAATAATCGGCAGAGTGAGTTCGGTCATAATCACTTTTTTTGATAAGCTCAATTAAATATATTCAGTTTATAGAGAATGAATTTAGATTAGAATAGCAACCTGTTCTAATTTGATAACTTATTGAGACCTTTAATGGCTGCTTTTAACGTCGAAAAGATTACTCACGTCCACCATTGGAATGACACTTTATTCTCTTTTAAAACGACTCGTGACACTGCATTACGTTTTAAAAACGGTCAGTTTGTGATGATCGGCCTTGAGGTCAATGGCAAGCCTTTAATGCGTGCGTATTCAATCGCAAGTGCAAACTATGAAGAAGAGCTAGAGTTTTTCTCTATTAAAGTGCCAGATGGTCCTCTTACTTCTATTCTACAAAAAGTTAAAGTTGGCGACGAAATCCTGGTTTCTAAAAAACCTACAGGTACGCTGGTTCTTGATGATTTAAACCCAGGTAAAAACCTGTACCTGCTTTCTTCGGGTACTGGCCTTGCACCATTCCTTTCTGTGATTCGTGATCCAGAAACTTATGAACGTTTCGAAAAAATCATCGTCGTTCACGGTACACGTTTCATTTCAGAACTGGCTTATCAAGATTTGATTTTGAATGAAATTCCAAACCATGAATTCTTCGGTGAATTGGGCGCTAAAGAAAAATTAGTGTATTACCCAACTGTTACTCGTGAAGAGTTCCATACTCAAGGTCGTGTAACCACTGCGATTGAATCTGGTCAATTATTCGAGAAAATCGGTCTGCCACGTTTCAACCCTGAAACTGACCGTGCAATGCTTTGTGGTTCTCCTGCATTCCTGGACGACGTTGCTGCGCTTCTGGATCAACATGGTCTGAAAGAATCTCCACGTATGGGGGTTCTGGGCGATTACGTAATTGAACGTGCATTCGTTGAAAAATAAACTGCAAAAATTCTTTTGCAATCCTAAAACGCATGCTTTAAGCATGCGTTTTTTATATTCCATAAGTCTTAATTTAAAAGAATTAACCCAAGCTATTCTTGACTTAAAATTTCTTATAATTAGGACACTTAGAAAAACACAATTGTTTAAAACAATAAAATAAATGATAAATATCAATACTCACATTATATTTTTTAGTCAAAAATTCCTTCTTAAATGTTAGAATATGTAACTGTAATTGATTTCTCCTGAGGATTTATCCTCGCTAAAGACTTAGTTACATAAACTCTGTAAACTTTAAATTCGATCCGTTTGGATCCCATTCTCCTGTTTCACCGTTTATGCAACCAAGCCGTTTTTTATAGGCAAGGTATGAGCACTGAACAACCCTCCTCTATCGAGCGTACAGGGTCTAAAGTCTATCGATATTTTGTAGTCGTACTGACTTTACTTGTTGCGCTGTACTTGATCATTCAAGGCGCTAAATTACTCAGCCTCGGTGGTACAAGTTATTATCTCATTGCAGGGATTGCCTATGTTGCAATCGCCATTTTCTATGCGATGAAAAAAGCCCTTGGTTTCTGGCTTTCTATTATTACTTTTATTGCAACCATCCTTTGGGCAATTGCTGAAGTTCAAGGTTTGAGCTTCTGGCAATATATTCCACGTCTGGTGGTTCCAACTATTCTGTTTGTCCTCAGCATGTGGGCAAGCAAAAGCCTGCCAGCACTCAATGCTGCAAAAATCAAAGCTGCCAATCTTGTTGGCTTTGCCGGTTTCTTTGCCTGTGTCGCAGCCCTGATTGCTGCTTTCTTCCCGCACGGCAAAATCCTCAATCCTGTTGATATCGTACAAGACCCTGCTCTGGCTAAACCTAATGCAGAAAACCCGGACAACTGGGAATATTTCGGTCGTAATGGTAACGGTACCCGCTTTGCGCCGTACACTGACATTACCCCTGAAAATGTCAAAGATCTGAAAGTGGCTTGGACTTATCACACTGGTCGTGATACTTCTGCGGGTGTCGATGAAAATACACCAATTCAAATTGGTAGTACTTTATATTCATGTACACCGACTAACATCATTTCAGCAATTGATGGTGACAGTGGTAAAGCACTTTGGAAATATGATCCACATGCAAAAACTGCAGAGCATATCACTTGCCGTGGTGTTGGTTACTATGATGCAACTAAAGACAAATCTTTAACTGCAGCAGACTTACAAGCACCGGGTATTAAAGCTTGTCCACAACGTATCCTGACTTCTACTGTTGATGGCCGTTTAATTGCTTTGAACGCCAAAACAGGTGCTTTATGTCCTGAGTTTGGTGTGAATGGTCAAGTCGATGTCTTGCATGACATGGGCCCAACTGAACAAAGTAAACGTTATCACCCAACCTCGACCCCACTGATTGCGGGTCATGTCGCTGTATTAGGCGGTTGGGTACGTGATATTGTGCATGGTGAACCTTCTGGTGTTGTCCGTGCTTATGACGTTCGTACTGGTCAATTGGCTTGGGCTTGGGATGTCGGTAATCCTGAACTGGTTGGTGAACCTAAAGATGGCAAAGGCTTTACTTTAGAAACACCAAACATGTGGACCATCCCGACTTATGACAAAGACCTGAATCTGGTTTACTTGCCTACAGGTAATGGTCCTCCTGACTACTGGGGCGGCGACCGTAACGGAGCCAAAGAAAAATTTGGCTCTGCCATTGTTGCGGTAAATGCTTTGACTGGTAAAACTGTTTGGTCTTATCAAACTGTTCACCATGATGTCTGGGATTATGACTTGCCGTCACAACCTGTGCTTTACGACATGACTGATGATCATGGCAAAAAAGTGCCTGCGTTGATTCAAACTACCAAAATGGGTCAAATCTTCGTTCTTGACCGCCGTACTGGTAAACCAGTCACTAAAGTTGAAGAACGTCCAGTCGACACCAATGGTGCTGAAGGTGAAAAACTTTCTCCTACCCAACCATTCTCTGTTGGCATGCCACAAATTGGTAATGCGACATTGACTGAACAGGATATGTGGGGCATCTCAACCTTTGACCAACTGGCTTGTCGTATAGACTTTAAAGACTCTGTCTACAACGGTTTATATACTGCACCTGGTGAAAAACCATATATCGAATGGCCTAGCCTGCTCGGTGGCTTCAACTGGGGCGGTATCTCCATTGATGAATCGACTGGTATGATGTATGTCAACGATATGCGTATGCCACTTCGTATGTCATTGGTTCGTAAAGAAGATATGGGTAAATACCATATCTCAACTGACGAAGTACCAGGATTCATGGGTACAGTACGTCCACAATTGGCTGGTCCTTATGCGGGTGTGAAAATTGACATCATGCAGTCTAAACTGGGTGTGCCTTGTAACAAACCTCCATTTGGTACCATGACTGCCATCGACTTGAAATCTAAAAAAGTCGTTTGGGAAGTACCAATGGGTACGGCCAAAGAATTGGGGCCATTAGGTGTTAAAACCCATATGCCAATTCCTTTAGGTATGCCAACACTCGGTGGTCCTACTTCAACTGCTTCTGGTCTGGTGTTCTTCGCAGGTACTCAGGATTATTACCTACGTGCGTTGGATTCAAAAACTGGTAAAGAAGTGTGGAAAGCTGAGCTTCCTGTTGCTGCTGTTGCTGCACCGCTGATTTATAAATCTCCAAAAACTGGCAAACAGTATGTTGTCATCTCTGCAGGTGGTGCAAGCCATTCTAAAGATGTTGGCGACTATATCATTGCCTTTGCTTTACCCGACCAAAAATAATTTTTTAATGGATAAAGAAAAAACCGAAGCTTAGGCTTCGGTTTTTTATATAAAGTGAATCAAAATCACATTAACGATTTGCACCTTCCTGGTTTGCAGAACCAGAACAGCCTGCACCACCACCGATAATAAAACCGCTTTCTGCTTTGCATGAACCGATCATACGGCCATGTGAGTCAAATGTAGTCACTGTTGATGCACAACCAGTTAGTACAATAGTCGCTGCTAATGCAATAAGTGCTGATAATTTCATAATATTCCCCTCTAAGATTTATGGTGCTAAATGAATCTGATTTTGACTTGGTGGTACTGGCAATAAACCTGTCTTGGCATCCACCGTATTGTAGTTCACGCCAATTGCATTGCCTGATCCATTACAATGAGCACTAGCAGTTGAAAGCAGACCACGTGTAGCTTTACATGATCCAATCACCTGACCAGATGCATCATAAGTGACGACCATAGAATTACAGCCAGTCATCAGTACAATAGTTGAAAGTGAAAATAGTTTTATGAAGCTCATTGCTCCCCCTCAAAAACACTAAAAAATTTAAATTGTTTAGTTATATGAATCTTTTCTAAATTTCGCGCATGATTCTTCCTAAATTTATCGCATTTGTAAAGCTTTATTTTTCATCTATTTTTTAGACTTATGGCTAATAAAAAAGCTGCCTGATCAGCCATTGCTGTCCCACAATTTTTCACAAGAGGAAGCTCAAATGAGCTTCCTCTTGTTTTATGGGTATTTTATCGGGTGAAAATAAAGCTTTTAAAGTTCTTCTTTCAAACAAATTCACTTGAATTAT